>CAYPYM010000499.1:0-3139 GCA_964414435.1 uncultured Ignavibacteriales bacterium
TTGGCGACCGGTCAGCAGTTCATACAGGACAACGCCAAGCGAGAAAATGTCGCTGCGCCGGTCACTCGGTAGGCCCTGAATCTGTTCCGGCGACATGTAGCCGACAGTGCCGAGCGTGGAACCAGTTTTGGTCAGCTTACTCATGCCTTGAATAGTGGCCAGGCCGAAATCAAGCAGCTTCGGTCGGCCTTTCCTGTCGATGATTATATTCGATGGCTTGATGTCACGATGGGTGATACCGGTTTCATGTGCTTCGTGCATGCCATCGCATATCCGGATGGCCAGTTTGACAATAGACGGAACAGATAGCTCTTCCTGATTAATCTGGTCCCGCAACGTCTGACCCTCGACATGCTCCATCGCAAAAAACGGCCGGCCCTGATACTCTGAAACCTCATAGACGTGGATGATATTCGCATGGCTCAGCCTGGCTACCGCTTGAGCCTCGCGCGTAAACCGCTTTCGGCAGTCTTCATCCTGGCAGAGATGAGGGGGAAGAAATTTGAGGGCTACTCTTCGATTCAGCTTAGAGTCAAGAGCGAGGTAGACCTCACCCATTCCACCTGAGCCGATCTTCTCAAGAATCTTGTAATGTAAGACATCTGTACCGGATGTCAGGGCAATGAATGATTGTGTCTTATCATCATGTGATTCATCAGCCGCCATGGGCTGTATTCCTTTCGTTCCTACCGCTTTGCGCTTTTCACTGTACTTAACAGTCTTTCAATCTCCCGCCACGCCAGAGGTGATGGTTGATTTCGCCCAGCCTCCCAGCGATTGACAGTGGAAAACGTCACACCTACTTTGGCCGCAAACTGCTCTTGAGTCATTCCCAGTCTAATTCGAAGTCGTTTGATTATATCAGCTCTGTCTTCATCACTGGCGTTCTTACCGGCCATCTATTCCACCTCCACCAAGGAAGAGTCGATCATTTGAGTCAAATCGCATCTGATATAGCAAACTACATAGATTGAAATATGAATGTCAACCGAAATATGATTTTTTGGTCCACTCTGCCCCAGCCTCACCTGTCGGCGAGGGGTTATGTGATATTCACTGCTATTCTGTGTTATCAGGGGTTGAGTTATCGTAAGTGACTGCTGCACAACGATTTGGAGGTGGGGGGAATCGAACCCCCGTCCGAATTCAACGTCAAGCCGCCTTCTACGCGCGTAGTCGATCCTTTCATCTCATCCCGAACACTGCCGATCGACAGGCCATGCCCGGGACCAGTCCCGTCAGTTTAAACCGAACGCAGGGACATCATCCGGCCGAGCCCGCTGTTATCGACGCCGCTCATCCGATCCCGCAGGCACGGACCGGAGGCGACGGGCTATTCCACTAGTCGGTTAGACTAGGCAGCCATGGCGTAATTGAATTCGCCAATCAATGGTTCGCCTGAATTGATAACGGGGCTCCAGACATCCCCGGCGCGCCAACAACTCCCCACTGAACCCGTCGAAACCAAGTCACCCCCAGTTTCGAACGGCGCGGACCGACGGCTCAATCAACCGTCCGCCCGGCATGAGGCTGTCAGTATCAGTATACCTTATTGTCGGAGTTTATTCAATCTCCGGCAGAAGTAGTAACGAAATAGTTGCCCCCGTGTTCCATAAATCGAGCCCCCGCCAGCCGTCGACAGGGGCTCAAGATACATCAGGTCACGGGCTTAAAGGAATCTATCGATTAGTGCCCCGACGGCGCCTGGGCGTGATCGGCCTTCGGCACGGTCAATTTCACCGGG
This sequence comes from uncultured Ignavibacteriales bacterium, assembly GCA_964414435.1. Lineage (GTDB taxonomy): Bacteria > Zixibacteria > MSB-5A5 > GN15 > FEB-12 > JAGNLV01. The sequence goes on from CAYPYM010000499.1 coordinate 1,745, forward strand.
ACCGTGAACCGATCCGCCGCTTTGTCGTCGAGCTGGATCGTAAACGACTTCTCGAACCCGGCCGTACTCTTCGGATCGACCAGCTTCACGGTCGCCTCGGCGCTGCCGCCGGCCGGAATCGATTTCGGCAACTCGACATCAAACGTGCCTTCAGCAAAGTCGATAAGCTTCAGACCAAGGGTGCTGTCCGACACATTGGTGATCGTGACCGTCATACTCCGGCCCGCCCCGCCGGCATCGCCGGAGAAATCGAGGATCGCCGGCTGGATAATCAGCGGGTAGGTTGAGTCCGGTCGCATCACGACAGTTGAGAGGAACTGCAGCGTGTGCTGCGCCTGTTCCTCGTTGGTGACGAACCTCGGGTGTTTCGTCACGCGACCGCGGTACTGGCCGGTGTTGAAAATCACTTCAAGTTTAGTGCTCTCCCCGGGGGCGATCTCCGATTTCTCCAGCGGCGTTTTGGTGCAGCCGCAGCCGGGAATCACCTGCACGATCTTGAGGGTCTGATCGCCGGTCGACTTGATATTGAATACGTGCGATATCTTCGCATTCTGCGGGACATAGCCGAAGTCCCAGGTTGAGTCGTTGACCACCGTTGCGCCCGGCCCGGCGAACGCGGTCGCCGCTATCAGGGTCAGGCCCGCGATCAGGCCGGTCGTCGTTGTCGTCTTGAATCGCATACTGCGTCTCTCCTTCGTGCGGAATAGTCCGATTGTTCGTTTTCTGTGTTGGCCCCGGATCGTTGCATGATCCCGTGTTTAGATCACCGGATGGCGCACCGGGATCACGTCGAACGTGACCTCGCCCGGGTTGAGGTTCCTGATCGCCGCCCCGACCAGTTCCGCCTCGTCTTTCGAGCGCAGGTCGAAAATGACCAGCCGGCAGGATGTATCGCAGGCGCCGACATCGACCCCGGCATCGACCGCGCCGAGAGCAAAGAGCATGTCGCAGAGGCGATCGCGATCACCGGCGAGATCGACATTGACCCCGTCCACCGCCAGATCATACCCGATCACCTTCCCGCCGCGTCCCGGCAACAGCAAACTGGTCGCGATTAGAACGGCCATCGCCGCGGCTCCGAGCGCGTACCGTCGAATCCGCCGCGGCCGAGACTGTTCTTCACGACGCGCTATCCGGGCGGCGATATCCGCCCGATGCGTTGCGAGCGGCTTGAGACCATCGGCGTCGTCGACCGCCGCTGCGCTCAAGACATCCCGAAGCCTCACTGCGCGTTCGTATTCCGCGGCACAGTCCGGGCAGTTCTCGATATGCGACAACAGTGCGGTGTCATCGAAAGGCCGGTTGTCGGCTTCAAGCTGTGCCAGGCGTTTGTGAAAGTCTCGGCAGTTCACGGTCAATCCTCGGCCGGGACCGGCATCGTCCCGTCGTCTCTTT
>CAYPYM010000500.1:0-3138 GCA_964414435.1 uncultured Ignavibacteriales bacterium
GGACATCCAGCTGGTCGACGCGCTGACCGACGTCAAGAAGAAGATCTCGGCCCGTATGACCGCGGTCGAGAGTCTTGACAGCCACCGTTCGGCCTGGGTGCGTATCCTCGAGGATATCAGCAGCAACGTGCCGGAATTCGTCTGGCTCGGCCGCTTCACCGAGAAGGAAGCCCCCGATTCGGTGAAGACCAAGCCCGCCGGCGGACAGCAGCCGGGCGCGCCCGGCCAGCCGCAGCCGACCGCTCCGAAGGCCCCGGCTCCCAATGAGCCGATGGTCCATCCGGTCGAGGTCGAGGGATACGCCTTCACGCTCAACGCGCTGGCCTCCTTCATGATCAACACCATGCGGTCGGATTATTTCGACGACGTCGAACTGGTCTCCACCAAGGAAATCACGCTCGGCGAATACAAGGCCTACAATTTTACTCTGGCGTGCAACCTGCACTATATATCCGATGAGGAGCTGCGGGGCTTGATCGCCCAGGCGGACGAAACCAAGGACGCCAACGAATCGACCAGCCACAAGAGCTTAAACTGAGGAAGTCAGGCTATGGACTTGAAAGACTCCAAAACTCAAAAGATCGCGCTGGCCGTACTGTTCTTCGTTATCGTGGCCTACTTCTGGTATTCGCGGCTCTATGTGAACCTGGACAATCAGATCAGTCTGAAAAGCCAGGAATTCGAGTCGATTACGACCAACCTCCGTAACGTTGAACTCAAGGCCAAGTCGCTCGATGCTCTGCAGAACGAGTACGCCGACCTCATCTCGCGCTACCACGAGATCGAGGCCCTGCTGCCGGAAGTGAAACAGATTCCGTCGCTGCTCGTGCAACTGCATACGGCCTCCTCGATCACCGGGACCAAGATCACCCGGATCGAACCGAAACCGCTGCAGAGCCAGAACTTCTACAATATCGCCTCGTTCGAGGTGGAGATGACCGGGACCTACCACGATCTCGGCCGCTTCATCAGCTACGTCGCCAACTTCCCGTTCATCGCGAACGTCTCCAACGTCGAGATGAAGGCGCTGAAGCTGAGTGTCTCCAAGCCCGCCGAACAGGAAAAGGGCGGCCTCGAAGATCTGTCCAAGAAGGAAACCATGACTGCCAAGTTCACGCTGTCGACCTACTTCGTGAAGGAAAACGAACGGCTCAGTGAACTCGTTCTGTAATGAAGTGAGGATTCCAATGAAGAAGACAATTGGGCTCATTTGCACGATACTCTTGCTGACCGGCAGCTCGGCCTTCGCCTCCGCCAAGGTGGCGAATATCGAACTGTCCTGGCAGGACGGGTTCACCGTAGCACGGGTCGACGTGCAGGGAGCGGTCCGCTTCTCGCACCAGACCGAGGTAGCCAAGGACGGCCGGCCTTTCCGTGTCATCGTCGATATCCTGTCGGCGACGCACAATCTCGGCCAGAAGAACTTCGGCAACCTTCCCACGTGCCCGGTCACCAAGATCCGCACCAGCCAGTACGCGGTCTCGCCCGAGAAGGTCGTGCGCCTCGTATTCGACATGCGCCAGGAAACGGTGTACCGTGTCGATTCCGACGACAAGTCGGTAAGCATCTATTTCCCCGATAAGGCCGGCGCCGCCTTCGCCGCCTGGTCGTCCTCGGACGTCGTCGCCGGGAATCAGCCCGCGCCCGAACAGCCGAAGTACGCCCACGTGTCCGAAGGCCCGTCCGACCAGCCCGCCGCGTCGAGCCACAAGAGCGCCGCGGACCTGAACAAGTCGATCGCCGATGACCACCTGGCCAGCCTCCAGTCGGATCAGCCGGCGGTGTCGAAACCGACCGTCGAAAAGCCGGACGTTACGCCGTCCGCGCCCAAACCGGAAGTCGACAACACGCCCCCCGCCATGGCCGCGGGGCCGGCGATGAAGACGTCCGAGCCGACTGCCAAGACCACGCCGACGCCGAGCCACGCTCAGGCCAAGTCGGCCCCGGCCCCGACTCATCCGACGGCCGAGTCGAAATCCGAGCCGAAGGCTGAACCGAAGCCGACCCTGGCATCGAAGTCGGCTCCGGCGCCGAGTCGCGCGCTGGCCTCGGCCGAGCCGAAAGCCGAGCCGAAAGCGGAGCCGAAGTCAATGGCGGCCGCGAAACCGGCCCCGGCCAAAGCCAGCCCCGAGACCGCTGCCGATCAGGCTCCCAGCGACGGTACGCCGGCCCAGGCGTCCGCCTCCGAGACGAGCCAGGACAATGCCCGGCCGACCTCCCGCTTCCGTCGCTCGCCGACCCGTCCCACCAAGATCAAAGGGACCCTCGTCGCCGAGTTCCCGAAGCGCCTGGTCGTCAAATACAGCAGCGGTAACCGCCGCGATCCGTTTGCGACGCTCATCGACGAGACCAAGCAGTACAACAGCCCCGTCGAACGCCGCATTCCGAATGTCGAAGGTCTGCGCCTGGTCGGTATCATTCAGTCCGAAATCGGCAACAGCGCGCTCTTCGAGGATAAGGACGGCTACGGATACATCCTGAAGGAAGGGGACAAGGTCCAGAAGGGCTACGTCCTGCGCGTTCGCGACGATCGCGTGTACTTCCAGATTTTCGAGTACGGCTGGAGTCGTACCGTGGCGCTGAACTTGGATAAAGACTAACGAAAGGCAGGTGCGCATAATGTGGTGGAAATCGAGTAACAGATTGTTGATGCTGCTGGGTCTGGCCCTGCTGGTCACAGCGATCATGGCGCCGGTGCGCGCGGCGGAGACGCCCAACCCCGGTGAACCGATAAAGAACCTCCAGTTCCAGTCGGCCGAAATCCGGTCCGTCATCAACTTCCTCGCCGACTACGGCAACGTCAACGTCGTCGTGGCCCCGGAAGTGACCGGGACCGTGACGATCAAGCTGACCGACGTCAAGTGGCGTACCGCCCTCGACATCATCGGTCGGACCTACAACCTGGCCGTGGTGGACGAGCCCGAAGGCTACATCCGGGTGCTCAACGCCGATGACTACCGCAAGGAAGTCATGGAGAACCAGAAGCACGCCCAGGAAACCAGAACGCTGGCCGAACTGGAAACCCGTATCGTCCATATCTCGAACTCGACCTCCGACGATATCGTCAAGGCCGTCAAGTCGCTCATGACCGATCGCGGTCAGGCGACCAGCGACCCGCGGTCGAACTCGATCATCGTT
>CAYPYM010000501.1:0-3133 GCA_964414435.1 uncultured Ignavibacteriales bacterium
AGGGGTTATATCGAGATACGCCGAACCCCGGCATGCCCGCAAGAACCAACTCTCACTCAATATAGTGTGAGATCTCGATCAGGTTCCGGTCCGGGTCCCGAAGGTAAATCGACATGATCGCCCCCCTGGCTCCCGTTCTCCGGACCGGGCCCTCCTCGACCTCCACACCCTTCTCGGTCAGGTGCCGCTGGACCTCCTCGATTGGAAGCGAAGTCACAAAACAGAGGTCCGCGCTGCCGGGGGTCGGGTGCCGTGCTTTGGGATCGAATTCTTTTCCCTGCTCATGGAGATTTATCTTCTGCTCCCCGAATTTCAGGGCCTTCCTCATCCCCTGGAAGCTGATCAGTTCCATCCCCAGGACATTTACGTAGAAATCGCACGTGCGCTCGATGTCTTTCACCGTGAGCACCAGGTGGTCAAGGCTGTCTATCATGTCCCTCATACCGTGCCGTTGTTATGAAGATGAAAGCACAAACTGAAGGCGGAGAGAATCGATCCCCGTACCCGCGACATAAGGCCAGGGCTTACACCGCACAGTAACGAGTCAGAAATCCACTCGTCCTCCCTCGATGGTTGCGGCGCCCGCACCCTCGACCGGATTGCCCTCCGGATCATACGGCGCATAATGAGCCCGTGAGACAAACGATTTTCCGTCACTCGATAGTGTAACCGTATCCACAAAGACGCCGCGGCCGGCCGGGAGCCAGCCGGATTCGATCGAGAGGTTCTCCGATGAATCGGGAACTCTGGTCATATAAAATTCATATCGTAACTCATATCGGTTATGGCCCAGACTTCTCCAGACGCCGTACGCCGGTGGCACGGGCGGAGCCGCATCGTAATTCGATGATTCCATCATGGTACCGCCGGCATTGAAGACGTACAAGAACTCGAGGTCCTTCACCGCCGCAAAGGGGCCACTGTCAAATTGAACCTTTGCCCGCCAGGCGCCTGCAATACGCTGATCCGCGGCCGCGTCACCGGTATTCCGAGAAGATTGCCCGCAGCCGCCGGCCATAACCGCAGCCACAAGGACAAGTGAAACCAGGCATAGTGTCTGTCTCACGAACCCTCCAGTCGTTCGATGCAATGCAGACTACCGCCTATTGTCATGTATATAACACGCAAGCTCATCGCCGCATTCTTCCGGTACCCTGCTGGCGCGCGTCTACGAGTCTCTCAGCCTCTGAGTCCGCGGTCTACCTTTACCGAAGGATCTTTCCGAGTGTACTCTCCGAACAGCATCTGCCCCGACTTGTCGCCGGATCGGCCGACTACTTCCCGAGGCTTATCAGGAATTCCCACGCCGTCAATTTCCCGTCCAACCCGGTGAACATCCCCTCGGAAGTCTGCGATCGCCGAATCTCTATCGTTGCGTACAGACCGTTGCGCCGATACCAGGCATGACCGATACCGACCACATACCCTTTCGACGATTCAGTCATCAGATAGGATACATCGAACGGCTCCATATCCGAATTGTCTGCCTTGACTTTCGCGGACTTGTTCTGTCTCAGGAGATATCCGCCAACCAGATAGAACTGGCCTTCCCGGTGTCCACCCAGCCCGAGCCGTAAGAACGGTATCAGCTCAAGGAACTGCATTTCCAGATAAGATCCCGAGCCCAGGTCTGACCCGCGCAGGGCATAGTAGCCGCCCACCCCCATAGTAAAGGTGCCCGAAAGTCGGAACAGCAGATCGAGCCCGGCATTGACTCCGGGTGAGAACTTCTGTTCGGGTTCCTCCAGCTTGGCGATATTAAGCCCGCCTACGATTCCCCAGTGCACTCTTTGGAGCGACTCGAGCTGCGGAAGAATTGACCCGCGGCTCGTTCCGTGCACGAGATCGGCCGCCTTGTCGCCCGCGTAGTCCTTTTTATTCGCGGATGCGCCGTTTTTCCGAAGGAGTCTCACCGTGGGTTCGCTTCCGGCCGCCGCGGCAAACATGAGGGCTGTTTGTCTCTTTCCGGTTGAGGTCGCGTTGACGTTGGCGCCGCTCTCAATAAGTACGCTCGACAGAGAGACGCTGCCCTTCGCTGCGGCATACATCAACGGCGTCAGGCCGTTCTTGCCCGACCGCCTGTTGACATCGGCCCCGGCCCCAATGACGGCCCTCAGCAGATCGAGATTTCCAGTCGTCACGCAATGCGCACAGAGCGAAAGACGCTCGCCATTGGCGCTAATCTCCGTGTTTGGATCAACCGACATATCCAGCAGCATCTTCACCATTTCGACGGAACCCGATTGCATGGCCGCGGTGTACATTTCTTCGGCCCGTCCATCCCATACTCCCCGTGAAGTATGGCCGAGAATCGATGCCGCAGTTTGGCTCCGGCCGTCCTGAAGAGCCCGGAGAAGATAGGACATCTTCACCTCGCCGCTTTGCCGACTCCAGGATTCATCGGCCAGGAATTGGTCGACCGTTTCCTGTTTGCCGGAGGCTATCGCCAACGCAAATGCCGATTGGCCGAAGTCATTGACCGCCATCGGATCGGCTCCACTCCCCAGAAGCAGGGAAGTCAATTTCCCGTTTCCCATTACGGTGGCGTAGTGGATGGGGCGGTTGCCCTGCGGTCCAATCTCGTTCGGCGCCATCCCGTTGGACAAGAGGGAGTCTACCAGAGTGGGGTTCTGTGAGACCACCGCCTCAAACAGTTGTTCGCTCGCGCCGCCGGTCTGCCGAGGCTGACTCGTGCTCTCGACGCTGAAGGGGAAGCGAACAAACGATCGCCCTCCTACCGTCACATCGAGAAAGAGTCTTATATCGGCATAGTCAGTCGGGATTTTACCGACGATCGCACCGACATCGTCATTCCAACTGCAGGTCGCACCCTGGATAGGCTCATCTTCCTGAGAGGTGACCGTGAGTACGGCCCCCTCGACCGGAAGCGTAGCGGCATTCGGCCCTACAGACTGCAGCGAAACCGCAAAGCCCACGCTCGTCGCCTGATCCGGGACAGTCAGCATCAATACGTCGCCGCTTCCAAGCCCGGAAGCGATGGACGCTTCTTCCTCGAGAACGTGGTCCGACAACGTCATAATAATCCAACGGGTACCGTCTGTAACCGGCATCCCATTCCACGGCGATGAGACGTGGAGTTCCCCTTGGTCGCCATTTGACCCGGTGCTCGCCG
>CAYPYM010000502.1:0-3130 GCA_964414435.1 uncultured Ignavibacteriales bacterium
CATCAGAAATTTCTATCATTTTTACTTCTAAAATAATTTAATCTTCTTTTCTTTTTACTTAAATGTATGATCATATAATTATTAAAAGCTAAGTTATAATAAGTTTAGAAGATATATTAAAAATATTTTGAAAGGCAAGCAATTATTAATTTGTAGAAATATTATTAGTAACAATATTAGAGAAATTGTATAATGAAATTAATAGAAGATAGTAAAATTATCAAACATTCTTCATTTGAGCCATTAGGGTATGTCTTTACATATAAAAATGAATTATATCGCGCAATTAATAAACCTTATGAGAAACATGTGTTGCAGATGTTTAAATGTGGTCTTATCGATGAACTAATAGATAAAGATTTATTTCCCAAATCAAATATAACAGAGTACTGTACTTCCGATTGTGATCTAATTATTAAGCATGAAAGAATTCCCGTTGTCACATTACCAGTTGAATGGACATTTACTATGCTGAAAGAAGCTGCATTGATTACTTTAACCGTAAATATTGTAGCTCGTAAATATGGTTATCAAACTAAAGACTCACATGGTTTTAATGTATTATTTCAATATGGAAATCCTGTCTTCGTAGATCTTGGTAGCCTTGTTAAAATTAATAACGATTTTAATGTATCAAACCCAGGTTGGTGGGCCTATGGAGAATTTATGCGTTTCTTTTATGCGCCATTGAAAATATGGAGTGATGGTCATGGGTTACTTGCCCGTATTATGCTGCATGGTGAGCATATACCAATGAACTCATACTGGCGGGTTCAACATTTTTGGTGTAGATTACTTCCACAAAGGCTTTTGGCTAGATTTGAGTTTTTTTATTATAAGTATAAAGGATTAAATACTAGAGACATTAATGAATTTCTTCAGTTTGTATCACAAAGCTATTTTAGAGAAAAAGTAGGGCAATGGGTTATTAGATTAGCTAAAAAGCGAATGCTTGCGTTTTCTTCTGTTAATTTAAATAAAATTGTTAGGAGAATTCAAAAAATAAATCTGCCTAAAGTACGATCGGAGTGGGGAAACTATCAAATTGAGATGGAGGTAACTGATCGTCACAACTTTATTCTTGATGTTATCAATAGGCTTAAAGTAAATACCGTTCTGGATTTAGGGGGAAACGCTGGATTACTAGCTCGTTATATATTATCTAATTCAGAAGTAAAATATATAATTTCTGCTGATTATGATGAAAATGCGGTAGATAGATTGTACAATAGCTTAAAGAAAAGTCAAGCAAATATCTTTCCTGTACTCTTAAATTTTGGAATATCTATTGCTGATACTAAACTTAAAACTTCACAAGAACGTCTAAAGTCAGAAGCAGTAATGGCATTAGCTTTAACACATCATTTGATATTGTCTCAAGGTATGACCCTAGATTTTATTTTTGAAAGAATAAGAGGATTTTCATCTAATTATGTTATTATCGAATTCATGCCATTGGGATGTTATAGCTCGGTAAAGAAAAAGATCCCTAAAATTCCTGTGTGGTATAATGCAAACTGGTTTCGTGCTAAATTTAAGCAATATTTTTTTATTATTGAAGAAAAACAGCTGGAAAAAAACAGAATCCTTTTCGTAGGGCAAATTCCATCAGGCAATCAAAAGATATAAAGTCCAACAAAGCAGTATTTTTAGCTGAGTTTATCATGTATAAAAAATAAAATAACATTTCCTTCCTTGACAAAGCTATACAAGAGGATTTTGGGATATTTTTTATTAATAATATTATTGCGTGAATTTTCCGTATTGAAGAATAGATGAAAAAATATTTTCCTTATCCATTAGGATTGAAAATACTATTTAACTTTAGCTGTGCATCAATAGTTCTTACACCTTTTAACGATAATTTAAGGTATATAAAATATTTCCTAGTTATTCCAGCATTTATTTTTTTTATATATGATTATAAAAGGATTAGTAATAATTATCTTAATATAAAATTAAATAAATATTTATCCTCTTATTTGTATTTATATTTATTCATGGTTTTGTTTTCATTTATGGTACTTACATTTAGAAATGATTACTATTTGAGGTTTTTTGCTGAAGCATTTTTTATTTTGAGTCCTGCTTTCCTTGTCTATTTATTTTTCAGGCTTGGTTACCTGGTTAAGATAGATTCCATTATGAACTTTTATTTCTTATCATATTGCATAAGCTATGTTTTGAGCTATGGTACATATATATTTCAGATCTTAATCCATCCCACATATCTTCTTCAAGCATTTATAACAAGCAATATTCCAACAGAGAGCACACTTTGTTATTTGTTTGGAATGTTTACGCTGTACTATTTACATAAAAAGGATAAAACAAAAACTTCTATTGCATTTATCTTTACAATAATCAGTTTTAAGAGGATTGCTATTTTAGCTTTATTTCTATGTGTATTATTCGATTTAATATTTGCAGCAAAAAAGTCCCAAAAACTCATTAAGCTTTTTAAATATCTTGGTATACTAGCAAATATGTTATACATATTAGTAATATACTTATTTGCTCATGGCGCATTTGATCTCTTAATATCTAATTTAACGGGTGTTTCTGCCAATAGCTTTACCAAGGGGAGAAAAATTTTGTATGAGAGTATATTTATTCATTTAAAACCCGATTTAATTTTAGGAACCGGTTTGGGTAAAACAAGTGAGTTCTTGGAACATTTTATAATCAAAGTTAACTTATTGCATTCAGACGTGTTAAAAGTATTTTTGGAGTTTGGTTTGATAAACTTTGTTCTTTGGTTAATTACATTATTTAAATTAAATACAAAATCAAAAGATATGTTTGTGGTTTTTATTTTTTTAAATATTATATTTTTAACCGATAATTCATTTATATATTTCAACGTTGCATTTATGTTTTACTTAATTCAATGTTCAAATATAATTAAAGAATATTATAAGCAAAATTATGCACCATTAAAAGTTTAGTTTATAATATTTACAACCTCTAATTAGTTTTTTGAAATTAAAATTATTTCGCAAAAAGAAAATATCTGACTTTTGTCGGGATTTGTTGGGTGCGGATCTAGTGAAAATTTTATAAAGAATTTAATTATTGCAGAATTTTCATTTGCCCAAATTATAATTCATTGTGGAGGAAATGGAAGATT
>CAYPYM010000503.1:0-3111 GCA_964414435.1 uncultured Ignavibacteriales bacterium
GTGGGGCACGCCCGTCCGAGCGGCGATCTCCGTCTCGAAAGCACTGAGATCCGGGCCAACGGGAGCGATCCAGCCGGAGCGAATCGCCCGAACCACGGCCGCCTCCTCCTCGCCGGTCAGATGCGGCGGGGACAGGTACACACGGCTCATGACCGGCCGCGCCGGTAGGCGGGAAAGAAGCCAGTCCGGTCCTCGGACTCTTCCTCGCCCGCGGATAGGATCAAGCGGTAGCTCTCTTCATCTGGCACCACCCGGAGCGTGAAGAAGGTCGCAGTATGGCCGGACCACCCCTTCTTGAAGTGGAAGATGGAATCCTCCTTTCCGCCGAGGCCGCCGCCGAGGTGGAGGTGCGTGGCCCCGCGGTCCCGTCCCCACTCAATCATGCGGTCGAACATCAGCTTTGCTGGCGCCCGCTTCCGATACTCGCCGGCCGTACCGCCGAGGTGGTATTGGAGGATGCCCTGTCGCTCCATGAACAGTCCGCCGGCTGCCGTCGCACCGTCCGGAGCCAACACTGTGACCAGATGCAACTGCGGCCCGAGGGCAGTACGGAGGTCCCGGAAATACGCGGTGTCGAAGAAATAGAAATCGTCCGCGCCCACGCGTTCCATCGTGCCCCGATAGATGACCTTGAAATCGCCGTATCGTGACCAATCGTCGACGAGGGCGGTGAACCCTGTCTCGCGAAGCGAGGACAGATCCCGCCGGGTATCCTCTCGCCGCTGTTCGACGATCCTATCGAGATCCTCCCGCAAGTCTACGAACACGGTCCTCCCGTGCGTCACCACCGTGGTTGCCGGCAATGCATGGTCGATGCCCGGGGTGAGGATGGGGTGGCAACGCACAAAGAGACTCACGAGGCCCTGGTTCGCGGCCACGTCCACCAACTCCGACCAGAGGGTGTGGCGGCGTTCCGGACTCTGGCCCAGCGAGTAGAGGGGCCCCGGATAGCCATACGGCGACGTCGCATCCAACGCCCCGGCAGGTCCGCCGGAGCCCGGGATCTCCCGGATCAACAGCGGCAACAGGAGCTCATCGCCGGCCGTCCCCACCCGGATGGCGACGCCGTGCGCTCGCGCCTGCCGCGCCGTCAGCTCCACATAACCGGGGCGATGATAGCTATCGTGCGCGAGGCGCCCGAGCGTCGCTTCCCATTCCGGATCTGCGGTCTCCAGCATCTCCTTGCGATCAGCTACCAGCATCGCGCTTTATCAACTCCGTCCATGGTGTGATCACGCGCGGATCGTCGTACCATTCACAAAGCGCTTCCGCGAATTCCGCTGCCTCCTGGCCCCCAGCCGGCTCCCGGACATCGAATCGAGGCGGGGTCCCCACCCTCGCCGGCCGCTCTCCCAGACGCTCCAAGGCGTCCGCGACGGTCTCCACGACTTCCCCCGGATCACGGCACAAGTCGGAATACGCCAGGACCACACGCTGGGATTCCGGCACCCGCGCGGCCTGCATGGCGAGCGAGGACTCCAAACCGTGGATCTGCGCCGCCACCTGCCGGGCCGGCGACGCACCCAACCAGCGCCCGTAGTCGCGTGGTCGAAAGGACGCCCATTCCGACACCGACCCGACGAACTCCCGCCGTAGTCGCAGCAGCGAGAGCGCCGTGTCCAGGGGAGTGCGCCGGATCCACACGAACAAGGATTGTGGGAGAAGAGTGGCCATGCGCTGCATGTGCCAACCCAGGTGAAAGGCCTTGTAGATCGCGACTTTGTCGAACGCGTCCGACATGTTCAGCAGCGTCCGACGGAGGCTGTTCCAGTCGATCTCCTCCGCCTCTTCCGGAGCTTTCTCCACCGGTTCCACGTACCCCAGCCGCTCCGCCCAGAAGTAGCCGAACTCATGAGGTTCCCCAATCCCCTCCGTCCGGCCGAACTGCGATGTGAACGAGGACGGTCTCGTCTCGCCCAGCAGCTTCCGGGAGAGCCGGATTCCGAGAACGGGAGCCCGCCAGAACGAAGCCGACAAGTGATTGATGTAGCCGACGTCGAGAGCGCAACACAGCACCTGCAAGAGTAGTGTGGTACCGGTTCGCGGCACCCCGACGACGAACGCCAGGGGCCGGCTGTCCGACACATCGCGGTACGCTGTTCGCTCCACCCCTTCCAACGCCTGATTCAAGCGCTCGAGAAAATCCTCTTCCTCCGGGTCCTTCGCGTACCTAGGCGTCAGCACGGGATCCCACCGCCTTACGCTCACGTCGGATCGGTCCCGTCGAGGCCCGGCCGGGGAAGATCGTCCACATCTTCCGGATTCCGGTCCATCACGAACCCCTCCCGCAGCACCACCGCACGCACCGTATGCAGAAGAATCACCAAGTCGAGCCACAGCGAAAATGATCGGACGTAATCCACGTCCGCCTCCAGCCGCTGCGTCCACGGTAGCGTGTTCCGGCCTCGCACCTGTGCCAGTCCCGTGATTCCGGGACGCACCGCGAATCGCTGCTTCTGACGCGCGTCGTACCGCTGCAGGTGGGACGGAAGGACTGGTCGCGGACCGACAAACGACATCTCACCTCTCAAGATGTTCATCAGTTGCGGCAGCTCATCAACACTGAGCCATCGGAGCACTGACCCCACTCGCGTCACCCGCGGGTCTCCCGTCGTTGCGCCCGACGCATCCAGGAGGCGGTCGGCGTTCGGAACCATGGTGCGGAACTTCAGGATCGTGAACAGCTTTCCGTCCTTCCCCGCGCGATCCTGGCGAAACAGCACTGGGCCGCCGTCGTCCAGGCGAATCGCCACTGCGATCAGGGCGAAGAAAGGAGCAAGAAGGACCAGAAGAACCATCGCGAACAGGCGATCAACGCAGGCCTTGGCCCATAGCTGGCGTCTGGCGAGAGGGAATCGGTGATGATGGTCCATCGAGAGTTGCGGACCCTCACATCCGCGCGGATTGACCCCAGGGGAGGAAGTGCATCCGCGTAGGTATGTCGGCGCTTCTGCACCATATTCGTTCAAGCATATTGCCGGAGCGGGCCCAAAGGGCGGAGACCGAAAGCAGCGCTGCGCTGACGGCAGAGTAATATGGCCGGGTCATCATCGACTGCCGCTCCCCTCACCGTCCATGACACTTCTTGTACTTCTTCCCGCTCCCACACCA
>CAYPYM010000504.1:0-2307 GCA_964414435.1 uncultured Ignavibacteriales bacterium
TCGGTCAGCGCGCGCAGCAGCCGCACGAATTCGTGCCGCTGGATCAGAAGGCCGTTATTGGCCGGGATACCTTCGATAATCGCCGCCGCCAGACGGTCGCCGTTTTCGCGGAAGAACTGCTCCAGCGCCGCCTCATCGTCGAGCGGCAGCACCGCCGTCTCCGACGTGATCGACTGCGGCACACCCGCGCTCGACGGTTGCCCGAACGTCACCAGTCCCGAGCCGGCCTGCACCAGCAGATGGTCGCTGTGGCCGTGATAGCAGCCCTCGAACTTGAGAATGAGATCGCGCTTGGTGAAACCTCGGGCGACCCGGATCGCCGACATGACCGCCTCGGTCCCCGACGATACAAAGCGAATCTTCTCCACCGCCGGCACGTGCTTGACGATAAAATCGGCCAGCCTGTATTCGAGCTCGGTCGCCGTGCCGTAGGTCATCCCGAGCCTGACCTGCTCCGTTACCGCCGCGACCACATCGGGATCGGCGTGGCCGAGAATGAGCGGCCCCCACGAGGCGGTGAAATCGAGATACTTGTTGTCGTCGGCATCCCACAGCCAGGCGCCTTCGCCCTTCTTCATCACCCGCGGTACGCCGCCGACTGATTTGAACGCCCGGACCGGCGAATTCACGCCGCCGGGAATCACTTCCTCGGCGAGCTTCATAATCTTCTGTGACTTATCCGTCTTGCCCATTGTTTCTCTCGCAACTTTCATTTCGTCAGCATACGATACGCTTCGTCGACAATCGCGTCGGGATCGGTGCCGGTCGCCGCGGCGCATTTCAAATCTCCCCAGGCGCCGTCTATCTCGACTCCGAGAACCGTCTCGAGCCGGATCTGGTCGCCCTCGGTCTCCGAATAGACACCCAGCGGCAGTGAACAGCCCGAACCGAACTTCGTCAAGAGACCCCGTTCGGCCCGCGCGATCTTCATCATCTCCGGTGAACCCAGTCTAGACACAACCGCTTCAACCGACGGATCGTTCTCGCGAATTTGAATCCCCAGAATTCCCTGCGCCGGCGCCGGGTAGAACTGCTGCGGGTCGAGCGGGATCGCCCGAAGGTCGCCGAGGTCCAGTTCGAGCCGGGAGACACCGGCATTGGCGATTATGATCGCATCATACTGGCCGTCGCGGAGCTTGTTGACCCGGGTCGGGACATTCCCCCGAAGGTCCTTGATCGTCGCCTTCGGGAGGTGGTGGACAATCTGGCACTTGCGCCGGGCCGAACTGGTGCCGACCACGCCGCCCGGTTTCACCGGGAGGACGCCCTCGCCGGTGAAGGACTCCGGCCGCACCAGGAGCAGTTCCCGACGGTCGGCCCGATATCCGGCCGCGCCGAGTTTCAGCCCTTCGGGCTGGGTCGTCATGAGATCCTTGAGCGAGTGCACCGCCAGGTCGATCTCGCGCGCCAGCAGCGCTTCCTCGATCTCCTTGGTGAAAAATCCCTTTCCTTCCATCTTGTCGAACGAAAGGTCCTGGATCTTATCACCGGCTGTTTTGATGATTTTGATTTCAACCGCGCACTGATGTTCGTTCGTGAGAATGTCCCGGATAAAGTGCGCCTGCCACATGGCCAGGTCGGAGCCACGCGTACCGATAGTCAATGTTCGATCCGTCAAACCGCTTCCTTATGACTTTCTTCAAAGATGTCAAAAAGAACCTGATCTTGCAAGTCGACCAGGCGGTTTGACAGGATGCGGGCGGGCTGGAACGAGGAATGGCCGATCAGCTTGGTCACCAGGTTGCGGACCACCTGCTTCTGATCGTCGGCGAGCGACGCCAGCTTCTTTTCGAACAGGTCATCCAACGCCCGGGTGGCCAGCGAGAGCGACTCCTGATAGCTGTCGCGAAGAATCGGTTTCATGGATACCTCCAGCCGGCTGCGCAGGAAGCCCTGCACCGCCTCCGAGACGATCTCGTTGGCCTTGCTCGATTCAACGAACTTCCGGCGGAGATTATTCTGCTCTTTATGCTTCAGAGCCGGGATATCCACGAGGGAAACCCGCTCGTCGCGACCATAGTCCGGCGCAAAATCCTGCGGAATCGCCAGGTCGATACAGAGTACCGGCTGCCCGGACCGGTCAAGATGGTTCAGGAACTCACCGGTAAATACGAAACTGGGCGACGCGGTCGCGGAAATAATCGCGTCGACCGTCCCCGGATTCTCGAGAAACTCGCTCAGCGCCACCGCCTCGCCGCCGAACTGTTCGGCCAGCCGCTGCGCCTTTTCGACCGTCCGGTTGACAAACAGCACCCGGCCGAGATCGGCGGTGCGTGTGGACGTGCCGAGGCCACCGGCACGGGCTGC
>CAYPYM010000504.1:2317-3103 GCA_964414435.1 uncultured Ignavibacteriales bacterium
TGGCCATTTTCGACGACATCGGGCCGGCCCCGACAATCGCCACCGTCGTGTCACCGTTGCGACCGATCAGATGCCGCTCCAGCTCGCCGTACGCCAGCGACGCCATCGATACCGCGCCGTCGCCGATATTCGTCTCGCTGCGAACCTTGCGGGCGACATTCATCGCCTCGGTCGCGAGCGTCTGAAGAGTACGGCCGGAAAGACCGAGCTCGGCCGCCTCCGCGACGGCTTCCTTGAACTGACCCGTGATCTGCGTCTCACCCACGACCAGCGAATCGAGCGACGTCACCGTGCGGAACAGGTGACGGACCGCGTCGCGGCCGGTGTACTGGAAAAAGTCGTTCGGGAAAAAGCAGATATCACGGCCGCCGGCAAAGAAGTGGTCGATCAGTCGGTGCAGGACCTTGCCGGCGGCATTTTTATCGGAGGCAGCGTATATGAACTCGACCCGGTTGCAGGTCGAGAGGTAGATCAATTCGTCAACGCCGAGAGCGGCTTTCAGCTCGTTCAGCTTGTCGAGATTGCATTGGCGGTCGAGGGTCAAACGCTCCAGAAGCTGCATGTTCTGTTGCCAGATTGACGTTCCGATTATTCCCAGTTCCATGACTCTTCTACGTTCCTTGCGTCAGTTATCATTTCCGTTGGCGCCAATAACAGAGAAAGGAGAACCGCTTTGTCATCGGATTGTCATCTTTGTGAAAAAAGGTACAAAAAGTAGGATTTTATAGTCTACTCTGAAGTATAGATTTTCCGCAAAATTACCGGCAGGTTAACAGACCCCGTCGA
>CAYPYM010000505.1:0-3073 GCA_964414435.1 uncultured Ignavibacteriales bacterium
CATTTGAGGATGTCGATATTACCTTCGTTCATTACGGCCTGACCGACACTCTCGACGGTTTCGTGCCGTACGACAAGAAAAACCCGACCGCGGCCGACCTCGACAGAGTCTTCGCACGCTTTCACACCCGGCTGCTCTTTTACGGGCACCACCACCCGTTTTCCGACCTTCAGGGGAAGGCCCGCTATATCAACCCGGGCGCGCTCGGCTGCTTTTACCGCCCGCTGGCGCGTTACTGCGTGCTCGATATAAACGGGGAGGACTGCCGGGTTACCTACAAGGCGGTACCGTACGATGATTCTGAACTGCTCCGTGAATTCGACCGGCGGCAGGTCCCGGCGCGGCGATTCATCCTCAAGGAATTCTATGGCAAGAATATTGATTGATTCCGGCGCATTCAGGACGGCGGGGGGCACATGCCGTTTGCAATAGCGCTCTTTCTCGACGAGACCTCGTCCGCCGCCGTGACGAATGTCTGGCATCGACTCTCCGACCGCGGCGTCTCGACCAGTGAGACCGAGGCCGGCTACCGCCCGCACGTGACGCTAGCGATCGCCGAAGATCTTCATATCGACGGTGTGCAGGGGTATCTCGACGAACTGGTTGCCGATCTCGAACCGCTGTCGCTCGCCCTTTCGTATCTCGGCACGTTTCCTTCGAAAGACGGCGCCGGCGCCGTCTTCTACGGTGTCACGGCGACGCAGCGGCTTCTGCGCCTCCACAACGATTTCCACCAGCGCATCACCGCCTTCGCCGATAACCTCCGCGAATATTATGCGCCGGGTATCTGGGTGCCGCACTGTACCCTGGCCGACGGCGTCACCTGCGAGGAGGCGGCCCGGGCGATGGAAATCTGCCAGGATGTAAAGTTGCCGTTGACCTGCCAGGCGACCGAAATCGGCGTCCTCCAATTCCCTCCCGGACGCGAACTTTTCACCGTGGCCCTGCGTTCCATTGAGTAGACGGCCTGCCGATACGGTCGCTGCTCCTGCACGGACACTCTTGCCCCGACACCTGCACGACACGCCTGCAGGCCGCCAAGAAAATCCGGCCGCATCCAGCCCGTCCGGCGTTTCCTGCAGACAGCCAATGTCCTTTCTCCCCCGTTCACTTCGTGCCTCTGAGTCGCCCGACTGCTGCTCGGAACGGCGCCGGGAGAGTGTCTGTCAGGGGGCCAGAATCGGGCCGAAGAGACGTTAAGTTATTCTGTTTCAACGTGTTTGTTGGGTGCAGGGTGATGCCGATCCGCGGCCCGGGACTCGGCTGGTCGGGTATCCGGACCCGTGCGCGGCAAGTTGAAAGTAGCCGAATTGGAGCCAGATTTGTCTGTTGATTCAGGTCAGGATACCGTAGATTCGAAGGGCGGGCCGGGTCGGTTCGGATGCGATGCGACCATCGCATGGCCGTATGCGGCTCAAATACGAGGCTCTTGCCTCAATAATCGGCCCGACCGGGCAACTATTCCGGCGAAAGGGATAAACTAAATCCCTCAACCGGCAGATAATAGTAAGTATAGGAGTAATTATAGCGTGGCACAGGATAGGCCCGACAACAAACAGTCCGGACAATCACATACATCAACCATGGATCAATCCGTCATTCACGGCCCAACCCTGCTCACCGAGCACGATGTCTACCTCTTCAAAGAGGGAAGTCACTATCAGCTTTACAACAAGCTGGGCGCGCACCCGATGGAGGTCGACGGCGTCAAGGGCGTCTATTTTGCCGTATGGGCACCCAACGCCGACCAGGTAGCGGTTATCGGTGACTTCAACGGCTGGAACAACCGGACCCACCAGCTCGGTGTCCGCTGGGACGGCTCCGGGATCTGGGAAGGCTTCATCCCGCGTCTCGAGAACGGCGCCGTGTACAAATACAACATCATCTCCCGCAACAACGGCTATGCGGTCGACAAGGGCGACCCGTTCGCGACTCACTGGGAGGTCGCGCCGCGCACCGGTTCCACCGTATGGGATCTGGAATACAGCTGGAGCGACCGCGACTGGATGGGTAAACGCGGCCGGCACAACGCGCTCAACGCCCCGCTGGCGGTGTACGAAGTCCATCTCGGCTCGTGGCGACGGAACATCGAGGATGACAACCGCTTCCTCACCTACCGTGAGATCGCTCCCGAGCTGGTTTCATATGTCAAAGAAATGGGATTCACCCACGTCGAACTCCTCCCGGTGATGGAGCATCCGTTCTACGCTTCGTGGGGCTATCAAACCACCGGCTATTTCGCCCCGACCAGCCGTTACGGCACGCCGCAGGACTTCATGTATCTGGTCGACCAGCTTCACCAGAACGATATCGGCGTGATTCTCGACATCGTGCCGTCGCACTTTCCCTCCGACCAGCACGGTCTGGTCTATTTCGACGGCACTCACCTGTACGAGCACGAGGATCCCCGCAAAGGATTCCACCCCGACTGGAAGAGCTACATCTTCAACTACGGCCGGAACGAGGTTCGCAACTTCCTGATATCCAACGCCCTGTTCTGGCTGGAGAAATACCATGTCGACGGCCTGCGGGTCGATGCGGTCGCCTCGATGCTCTATCTCGATTACTCCCGCAACGAAGGTGAATGGATTCCGAACGAATTCGGCGGCCGCGAAAACATCGATGCGATCAGCTTCCTCAAACGGATGAACGAGGTCGTCTACGAGCGCTTCCCCGATGTCCAGACGATCGCGGAGGAGTCGACCGCGTGGCCGATGGTCACCCGGCCGACCTATATCGGCGGGCTCGGTTTCGGGCTCAAGTGGAACATGGGCTGGATGCACGATACCCTCGAGTATTTCAGCAAGGAACCGATCCACCGGAAATTCCACCACGACAGCCTGACTTTCAGCCTGCTGTACGCCTTTACCGAAAATTTCGAGCTGCCGCTCTCGCACGACGAAGTAGTCCACGGCAAGGGTTCGTTGCTCGGCAAGATGCCGGGCGATCTCTGGCAGAAACGGGCCAATCTCCGACTCCTGTTCGGTTACATGTGGATGCACCCCGGGAAGAAGATGCTCTTCCAGGGGGGAGAAATCGGGCAGTTCGACGAATGGTACCATGAGAAGAGCGT
>CAYPYM010000506.1:0-3073 GCA_964414435.1 uncultured Ignavibacteriales bacterium
AGTGCCTTCTCGATCGTCGCAAACAGCTGTTCGTCTTCGAACGGTTTGGTGAGATAGTCGAACGCCCCCAGCTTCACCGCCCGCACCGCCTGGGCCACCTCGGCATAGGCGGTCATGAGGACAACTTCGAGATCGGGCTGCACCGTCCTCACCTGCTCGAGCAGTTCGATCCCGGTCAGGTTGGGCATGCGCATGTCGGAGAGGAGCAGATCGAACGCCCCGGCCTTGATCTTCTCAAGCGCCTCCCGCCCATCGGCGGCCACCGTGACATCGTAGCCTCCCTGCTGGAGCTTGAACTGCAGCACGCGGCGCAGGGCAGCGTCGTCGTCGGCAAGAAGAATCCGGGCGCTCATGCGGTCCTCCCGTATCGCGGCAGGGTGATGACAAACGACGTTCCCCGGCCGGCCGCCTTCTCCGCCCGGATCGAGCCGTGATGCTTCTCGATAATGTTGCGGACTATTGAGAGACCGAGGCCGGTCCCGGATGATTTGGTGGTGAAAAACGGATCGAAGATCCGATCGAGCGTCTCGGGATCGATCCCGGTGCCGTTGTCGGTGACCTGCACGACGACGTCCTCCCCGTCCGACCGGACCGACACCCGAATGGTGCCGCCCGATTCCGATGCCTCCATCGCATTGAGGAGCAGGTTGAGCATCACCTGGTGGATCCGCTCGCGGTCCGCAAGCACGAAGATGTCGGGGACAATCTCCCGCTCGATCGCGAGACCGGCCCGCTCGAGATTCGCCTCGATCTGCCGCAGGCTTCCCGAGACCGTTTCGGAAATGTCGGTCTTCTCCAGCTTCGGTTCATGAGGCCGGGCGAATTCGAGAAAGTCGCTGAGGGTGCGGTCGATCCGTTTCGTCTCGCGGTGCACGATATCGCGAAATTCGGCTTTGTCATTGTCGGGAGTGTTTTGATCGCAGAGGATATCGATCGCGCCTTTGATGCTCGCGATCGGGTTCTTGATCTCGTGGGCCACACCGGCCGCCATCTGGCCGACCATCGACAGCTTTTGTGACCGCTCCAGCTGTAACTCGGTTTCCTGCTGCTTGCGCCGCGCCGAAAACTCTCGACCGACCAGCGCCCCGGTCAAGAGTGCGATGGCATAGTAGAACACAATCTCGACCAGCTCGCTGGCGACGTTGTGGGCACCGAGGTTGTTGAAAAGCAGATACGGGAGGACCAGTACGGAAATCACGGTGGCGGTGGTCAGGCCGCCGCGGATGCCGAACCACG
This sequence comes from uncultured Ignavibacteriales bacterium, assembly GCA_964414435.1. Classification (GTDB taxonomy): domain Bacteria; phylum Zixibacteria; class MSB-5A5; order GN15; family FEB-12; genus JAGNLV01. Next base: position 1,237 of record CAYPYM010000506.1, read on the forward strand.
AGGCCGCGATCACGATCGGCACGTAGCAGAGCCGTCCGTGGATCGCGTGGATGAAGTGCGACTCACCGAAAATCGGCTCGAGAATCCATCCGTAGTGGATACCGAGTGTGAGCGCGACGATACCGCTTATTATTGCAATGCGATATTTCGTATTGGTCGGCATCGCATGTCTGAGACTTCTGGTCACGCTGTTACTACCAGTAAATAGTGTGCCGGTTGATCCGTTGCTCATCACTTTGCCTTCCCCAAGAGGTGCAAGTCGTTCCTAATCAATCACTCATCCTTATACAGCGGGCCGCCCAGGCCCCCCTCGCCCCACTATATTAAACAACCCTCTTGAAGAATATTGTTCAATATTAAAGAATATTCTTCAATAGAATTATCGACAGACGCCGCGATTCCGACATAAGCCATTGTACCACAACAGAAAACTGTTTTGGCACAGCATTCGCTATAAGTCGGTTAAGTATGAGCAAACACCTGAAAAGAGCCCCTCTCGTCGCCGTAACGGTGGCCCTCCCGCTCCTTCTCCTATTCGTTGTGATGGCAGTCTCGACAGCCCGGGCCGATACAGCCGGCACCATCCTCCGCAAGCTCAACGATTCGATCGCCACGTCCTACGACGTGGCCGACCAATCCGCGCCGGACGACTCGGCGATATCCGCACTCCCGGCGAATCCGACTATCGATGATTACCTCCGCGTGGCCGAGCTCCGCAACCCGGATCTGCGAGCTGCTTTCTATCGCTGGCGGGCCGAGATGAAAAAGACCGGCTATGCCGGCGCGATGCCCGACCCGATGTTCTCGTACGGCTACTTCATCGAGAATGTCGAGACGAGGGTCGGCCCGCAGGAGCACAAGCTGTCGTTGAAGCAGAGTTTCCCCTGGTTCGGCACGCTCGGCGCGAAGAAAAGCGTGGCCGAGGAATCGGCCGCGGCGGCTTATCAGAAATTCGAGGCGGTTCGCCTTCAGGTGGCCTATACCGTCCGCAAGGCCTACTACGACTACTGGTATCTCGGTCAACGGATCCAGCTTACGCAGGACAACCTCGACCTCTTGAAATTCTGGGAATCGGTCGTCCGCACGAAATATACGGTCGGCCTCAAGCGGCACCCCGACCTGATCAAGGCGCAGGTGGAGCTGGGCAAACTCGACGATCAGCTCAAGAGCCTTCAGGATCAGATCGAACCGACTCAGGCCAGGCTGCGCGCGGCGCTCGATCTCGATGGCGGTGTCACGCTGCCGGTGCCAACCGATATTTCGCAGGACGAAGTGCCGGTCGATCGCGACAGCGTGCTGACCGAACTCATGACGGCCAACCCGGATCTGAAAGCGATCGAGCATGTCCGCCGCAAGGAAGAGGCGGCCGCGCGGCTGGCGGGGAAGTCGTCGTATCCGAATTTCAGTTTCGGGGTCGACTACATCGTCACCGGCCCGGCTCTCAATCCCGCCACGCCGGAGAGCGGCAAGGACCCGGTCATGGTCGGGGTCGGGATCAACCTTCCGATCTGGTTCGGCAAAAACAGCGCGAAAAAAGGCGAAGCCGAGGCCCGCGAACATGCCGCCCGCTACACGCTCGAAGCCGCCCGGGACAGGCTGACCGCTTTTGGTTCACAGGTGGTTTACAAATATGAAGACGCCCTCCGGCGGAAGCGGCTATACCGCGACGGCCTGGTGCCCAAAGCGGAGCAGTCACTCAACGCCACCTACGCCGCCTATCAGGCGGGTGATTTTGATTTCCTGAACGTTCTCGATGCCCAGCGCCAGTTGCTGGACTTTCAACTCCAGCTCGACCGGTCGACGGCCGATGCCGCCACCAGCCGGGCCGAGCTTGAAA
>CAYPYM010000507.1:0-3062 GCA_964414435.1 uncultured Ignavibacteriales bacterium
CTTGAGTTCGGGAAGGTCTCCCATGGTAGTCTGGGTAAGCACCGCATTGACCTGACCCGGTTTCAGCTTGTAGGCCGCACCGTTGGAGAAGTCAACGATGATCCCGATGATGCCGCCGAACAGGATGTTGCCCCACACCCAGCCGTCGGTGCCGCGTTCGAGGGTCATCTCGAGCGGTTCATAACCCGGTTTGGTGAACTGCACGCGGAATTCTTTCTTCCGCTTCAGGGAAAGGCTGCACGGAGTCTCGCAACTGCCTTCGGACTGATCGTAGGTGAACACCTCGACATAGGCGCCCGGCGGGTCGGACGTGAACGAGATGGTCTGCTTGGAACCGTGGATGATGGATGCACAGCCGGCGAAAGCCAGCACGATCAGGACGGTTGGAATGAGCAGAAGAATCGCGCGCTTCATGGTTCCCTCCTCAAGGAAGATGTGATGATACCCTGCCAGGGCGCACTCGCGGATAGCTCGCTCGGCCGTCGATCGCGGTGACACCGCTCTCACGACCGGCCGGTGCTGGTAACGGCCCGTGCTCGTATTTGAAGCACTGACCCTCTCGTCGCCGGGTACCTGCACTCTGGCTGCTGTTTATTCAAATCAGGCCCTATGAAAACGTATATAGCGCGCGGCCGCATCGGTGTCAAGGTGATTTTGGAGCGCGAGGTCGATGTCGGACACCGAATACAATGTTCTATCGTCGCGGGACGGCGTTTCAGCTCAGTTAATCGTTGACAATCGGGGGGATGATCGCGCTATATTCCTTCATTGAGACACACCTGCGATGGCGGCCCTCGCGTGCGGGAGGGTCATGGCATAAGCGGTAGTTCACACCGCAGCATCGCAAACCGACGGGGTCATCCGGCCTTGCCGAATAGTCGGTCGTCGCGGTACCGGGCAGAGAGAGGCGGTAGCGGCCGCCGATGGGGAGAGCCATTATGAAACGCTCAGTGTTCGTCGCTTTTATTCTCCTGACAGTCCTGATGTCGGGGTGTGCCGATCACAGGAACACCGCCGGTGATACACGTCTTCAGGGTACGGCCGAAGACCTGTGGGGAAACGAGATCGACCTGGCCTCGTACGATCACGGCATCACGCTGATCGAGCCGTATTCGCCGGCTAACTGCGGTTACTGCCTTATTGACGGTGAATTCGTCGAACTCAATTATTTCGCCATGAATCACAAGTACGGCGGGACCAATTTCGAGCAGTGTGTCTTCAACCCCCAACTGGACATCTACGCATTCCAGAAGGGCTACCGCGATACCACGACGGTTCTCACCTATCCGGTATCGCTGCACGATTATCATCGGGACGGTTTCCCGGGATTGCTGGCGTTCCGCGACGGCACCCAGATTCTTCGGGGTTTTCTGGGCGATTACGATTCGACCTTTCGGGAGCGGGCGCGAGAGTGGTGGCCGAAGGAGAAGGATCCGCGCACACGCCTTGCCTCCGGAATGAAGGTGTCGGACAACTATGCAGGCGAGCCCGAACATGCCCGGGAGGTATATATCCTTCCCGACGGTCAGGATTCGCTGCGCGAGTCACTCGCGACGCGCTTTGCCGGTAATGCACAGTGGGCCGATCGGGTCTCAGCGAAGCTTGAGTCCCAGGTGGACTCGGTTGATCTCACCCGAAACATCTTCCTCCTCGGCGACCCGGCGCTGTTTTCTTTCTCGGTGCTGAACGGGACCGACACACCGATTCGGTTTAGCAGCACCGCTTTCCAGATCGGGCCGTATTCGTTCTCAACCAGGACTTATGGCATCATGGCGGTCATGCCCAATCCCTACAATCGCGAATGTTATGTCATCGCCAAGCTGAATCCTTCCGGCGGAGCGGTGCCGGCCTATGCACCGGAGATCGACTACCGCGTCTGGACAGCGGATGGGAAGGGCCAGGCGAAGGTTGTTTTGGAGGGCCGCTTCGCGAAGGACAGTGTCGGTAGCTGGTATTTCAGTGACACGCTTGCGGTCGCGTACGCCAATCTCAAGGACAACTGTGCCAACGGCGTCTGTCCCCTGCCGACCGATCTGAATCGGTCGGGCATTCATCATCAACCGGTTGTTTCGGTGGGTGAGTGGAAAGATGCCGCCGTCGGTCAGATCGCCGCGCTCGGCAAGGGGGCGTGCCGATTCCCGGATGCAGCGGTGGCCCCGGACGGCACGGCCGGGATTGCCTGGGAGGAACACGGCGATATCCTCTTCGCACGATTGGCAAAGGATGGCACGGCTCAGACAGCCGTGGTCGAAGACGGCCCGGCCGACGCCTACAATCCGCGGGTTGCTTTCGATGGGAACTCCTTTCTGGTTGTTTATCTCAGCGATGTTGACGGGTACTACCATCTTTACGGTCGTTACTTCGACACCGGTGAGCTGTCGCAGGAGTTCCGCATCGGCTCGCGCGGGCCGTTCCATGATATCGAGCCCGGAATCGTATCGGATGGTCACGGCCGGACGGTCGTCGCATGGTCGCAGTGGCGGGCGAATCTCCGTTATCCGAAGTACCGCATAATCAAGGACCGTGCGCCCGGGCCGGTCAGCGAGATCGTTACTGTCGACGACGGCATTGGCGGGTACATCAACGCGTGGGATATTTCGCTCGCGCTGGATTCGGCCGGGACTCCGTACGGCATGTGGAACCAGCACTACCCATCGACCTTGTGTGTCTGCGGCGGCCCGCTGGACGGCCCGCCGACCACCCCTCAGGCCCTGACGGGCAACGTCGACACCTCGGAGAAGGGCGAGTACCCGTCAACGACGATCGACCAACAGGGGCGGCAGTGGGCGATCTGGGCTACCTTCGCCTGGGGTACCTGGGAAGGCGACGGCGAGCCGCAGCGAATTCTCGCGGCCTGGTTCAATCCGGAGACACAATCCTGGACGACACCGCTGACCGTGAGCGACGTGGCGCAGAATTTCTTCACCCAGACACCACGGGTGGCGACGATGGCGGACGGATCGCTGGTCGCGGTCTGGAGCGGTCGGCAGCGCGCCGAGGGGTCGCAGTGGGGGATCTATATGGCCCGGTATCGTTCGGGCCAATGGGAGGAACCGGAGTTG
>CAYPYM010000508.1:0-3049 GCA_964414435.1 uncultured Ignavibacteriales bacterium
CTACTACGCGTCATCGGATTTGTGTGAGGGGGTTAAAAAGTTCTTGACAAGTGGTGAGTTTTCGGTATTTTGTTGTCGTCTAGGGAAACAGTTGTGTGGAATTGATGCTTCTGTTTTGATGCTTCAGCACTTTTGGTAACGATGAGTCTTTCTTAGCGTTACCGCTCTCAAGCTCCTTCAAACTGGTTGTCATAAGAGATGATGGAACCGCGAGGGTTTTTTACGTTCGCCGGTTTTAGTTATCTCGAAGTTTTCCCCCCTGTCAGAACAATCCGGACCTGATCCGCGCGATCTGGAACAGAGCGTTTCGGAGCGGCTGCGTTGATCGGTTTGGAATCGGTTTTGGTGGGGTGCTGGGAGCCGGTTGGCACACTGGGTTCCGGCCTTGATTGAGGTGATTGTATTTCGTCGGGACGAGATTCCGGCGGAGTTGATTGCCTTAGGTTTTAGACCTGTAGTTGTCAAAGGAGCATTCTAATGATGCAAAAAAGAACGATATATTCTTTGTTGCTGACCTCCTTACTACTGGTATGTGCGTTTTCGTTGGCATCAGCGCAGAATACCGTGACGTTCGGTAGCAAGAACGCGGCGCGTTGTGAGGCGAATGTCCTGGATGTAACAGTGACAAACGCCGGCAGCATCAGCGCCTTTGAGATTGTTGCCGAGATTCAGTCGACCGGTGGTGGTGCGTTTTTTGATGCGGTGAACGTGAACTGGGATCCCGGCCTGGGCGTGTTAACGAACCGGATCATCGATCTGAGTGGTGTTGACAATGTTTCCCCGGACACGATACGCATAGCCGGTATGTTAATTGATGCTGGTGACGCCTGCCTTTCCGCCGGAGATAACGTGGTGGCGCAGGTTGAGTTCACCACGAACGATGTCTGCGACGGGACGATCGAGCTGCACGGGGCGACCTTTACGTGCCCGAACAATCCGGACGTAGTGGCTTCGACGCAGTTCGTGGATTGCGCGACGACGGACCTGGTACCGGCCACGGTGACGCCGGGTGTGGTGACGCTGGTCAACCGCACGCCGACGATCGACCCGATCGCCGATGCCACGCTCCACTGGGGCGACGTGTATGTCGGCGCGATTTCCGGTGACGATCTGGACCTTGCCAATGGCTGCGAAGAGCTGTCGTATTCGAAGGTGAGCGGTCCGGCCGGTATGACGGTGAATTCGTCGACCGGTGCGATCACGTGGGCGACCACGGGCGCCGATGTCTGCACCCACACCGTCGAGGTGGCGGTGACGGACAAGTGCGGGGCTCAGGCGACGACTTCGTTCGACATCTGCGTCCAGAACGATCCGCCGGTGCTGACCTGCCCGACCGAGACGACGAACATCCTGTGGGGTGACGTTGCGACCGGTACGGTGACGGGCAGCGATCCTGACGGTGGTCCGTCGGGCCTGATGTACTCGATGGTCAGCTTCAGCGGTCCGGGTTCGCCGACGGTGGACGCGTCGACCGGTGAGTGGAGCTGGACGACCCTTGAGGATAACGCCTATATCGGTACCTTTACGCTGTGTCTGGCTGTGACCGACGGCGCCAATGTGTGCAGTCCGTGCAGCCCGGCCAACGCCGATACCTGCTGCGTGACGATCACCGTGATCCCGACGATCGCGGTGACGATCGAGAAGACGCACGACACGTATCAGGGCGCGTACGAAGAGGTCTCGATTTATCTTGACAGTACGATCAGTCAGCCGAACGAGATGGGCGGCTTTGACTTCCTGGTACAGTACGATCCCAGTGCGCTGCAGTTCCAGTCGGCCGAACCGGGCCAGTTGCTGGTGGACTGCGGCTGGGAGTACTTCACCTTCCGTTACGGCGAGGCCGGCAACTGCACCGGCGGCTGCCCGTCGGGCGTGGTTCGGATCGTGGCTTTTGCCGAGACGAACAACGGCGCCAACCACCCGAGCTGCTTCTCGGGTGACTCGGGCGAGCTGGTGAAGCTGTCGTTCCTGGTGAGCAACGACCGGACCTTCGAGTGCATGTACGTCCCGATCCGCTTCGTCTGGTACGACTGCGGTGACAACGGCATCTCGTCGAAGTCCGGTGACACGCTGTTCATCAGCCGTCACGTGTACGATTTCAACAACACCGATCCGGTTGAGATGGACGCTCCGTTCCCGACCCAGTTCGGGGCTCCGGACGCGTGCGACACCTTCGACAAGGCGTACCCGCTTCGTCTGGTGGACTTCTTCAACGGCGGCATCGACATCGTCTGCGCCGACTCGATTGACGCCCGTGGTGACCTGAACCTGAACGGGATCAAGAACGAGGTCGCGGACGCGGTGCTGTACAGCAACTACTTCGTTTACGGCATCAGTGTGTTCTCGCACATTGAGGCCCAGACGGCGGCTTCGGACGTGAACGCCGACGGTATTCCGTTGTCGGTAGGCGACCTGGTGTATCTGACCCGCATTATCGTGGGCGATGCCCAGCCGTATGCCAAGACGGCGCCGGTGGCGGCGAACCTGACCAATACGAACGGCACCCTGTCGGTCGGCAACGACATCAAGATGGGTGCGGCCTACGTGGTGGTCGAGGGGAACGTGACGCCGACGCTGCTGGCTTCGAACATGGAGCTGAAGTATGCGTTCGACGGTGCGAACACCCGCCTGCTGGTGTACTCGCTGAAGGCTGAGGGCTTTACCGGCGACTTCGTGAACGTGCCGGGCAAGGTGCTCAACATCGAGATGGCGACGTACGAAGGCGACGCGGTATCGCTCAAGACGATCCCGAGCAACTACGAGCTGTCTCAGAACTACCCGAACCCGTTCAACCCGACCACGACGATCTCGTTCGGTCTGCCGGTCTCCGGCAAGTACCGTCTGACGATCTTCAACGTCAACGGTCAGGAAGTGGCGGCGTTCAGCGGCGCGGCGGAAGCCGGCATGCATGAGGTTGTCTGGGATGCCTCGACCAACGCCAGCGGTATCTACTTCTACCGCCTGGAGGCCGACCAGTACACGGCCACGAAGAAGATGGTGCTGCTGAAGTAATGCGCCCCGCGCATAACTGAAAACAGCCATCCATACC
>CAYPYM010000509.1:0-3048 GCA_964414435.1 uncultured Ignavibacteriales bacterium
AGGAGAAGCAACTGATGGCAAAGTCACTTGAGGTGTGCATTATCGACGACGAGATCGTCGTGTGCAAGCGCCTCCAGCAATATCTCACGAAGGACGGATATTCGGTCGAGACGTTTGTCGACAGCACCTCGGCGCTGGCCCGAATCGACGAAAAGCACTTCGATGTGGTCGTGACCGATATCCGCATGGACAATATCGACGGCCTCGAGGTGCTCGATCACGTAGTGGCCAAAGGGGAAGACACGCGGGTGATCATGATCACGGGGTATGCGACGATCGAGATCGCCCGCGAGGCCGAGGCCAAGGGAGCGTTCGATTTCATCTCCAAACCGTTCCGCCCTCAGGACCTTCGCGAGGTGATCGAGCGGGCGGTCGAAAAGAAGCAGTAGCATGACGGGAGGACAGCCGAAGGAACACACGCTGTCCGATATCCTCAAGGACGGCCTCTCACCGGGTGGAGACGGCTCCGGCCGGACGCCCGAAGAGGGCGCCGTGAAGCTCTCCCTGCTCGAACGCCCCCGCTTTTCAATCAAAGCCCGTCTCACGCTCATTCTCTTCGTCTTTTTCCTGATCAGCGCCGGCATATCGGCCGGGGCGATGTTTATGCTGTCGATGGTCAACGACCGGGTCCAGTTCGTGGCTTTGGCCGACCGATTCGCCAACGAAATCCAGTCGGCGCGTCGATCGGAAAAGAACTTCCTGCTCTATGGTACCGATCCGGCCGAGGTGCAGGCGCATATCGATTCGGCCGGTCACACCCTCGAACAGGCGGCGCTGGAACTGGGGCACGTGGCGGGCGGCGCGGAACTGGCCAGTATCCGCGACAATCTGGCCAAATACCGCGAAACGGTGGCGGAACTGGCCGAGCATGCCGGCGATTCGGTCTACATGGAGTCGCCCGAGGGGAGCCGGACGGCCGGGCTGGTTCGCAACTACGGTTCCCGGGTGCTGGCGCTCTCGCTCGATGTTTCCCGGAAAGAACGCTCGGTGATCGCCGCGACCACGAGGCGGGCGCAGCGGGTGCAACTGGCGTTGCTGGTGGTCCTGCTGGCCTTCTCGGTATTCATCGCCGGCTATCTGTCCCGGCATATCATCTCGCGGCTCAACCGTCTCATGGATGCCACCCAGCGGTTCGCCGCCGGCGATTTCCTCCCGCTCACGCCGCAGCGAAAGTACAAGGATGAATTCTCGCATCTGGCCATCGCGCTCAACCATATGATGTATGAACTGGAGCGGCGGCAAACGATCCTGGTCGAGTCGCACAAGCTGCGCGCGATCGGCAACCTCACCGCCGGGGTCGCCCATGAACTCAACAACCCGCTCAACAACATCATCCTGACCGCCGAGATGATGAAAGAAGGGTGGATTGACCTTTCCGACGCCGAGCGCGAGGATATGGTCAACGATCTCGTGACGCAGGGGCAGCGGGCGCAGCAGGTGGTTAAGAACCTGCTCGATTTTGCCCGCGAGAGTGAAGCGAAGTCGGAGCATCTGTATATCGGAACGCTGATCGATGAGACGATCCGGCTCGCGCGCAACCAGATCAAGCTGAGCAAGATCGAGTTCCGGGAGGATATCCCGGCGCACCTGCCGCCGATTTTCGGCGACCGCAAGCTGCTGATTCAGGTTTTCCTGAACATATTCCTCAACGCGATCGATGTCATGCCGAAAGGTGGCGTGCTTTCGATTAAGGTGCGCGAAGAGAAGCACACCGGCTTCCTGTTGATTGCCATCACCGACACCGGCGGCGGTATCCCGGCCCACATTCTCGGGTCGATCTTCGCGCCGTTTTTTACGACCAAGCCGACCGGCAAAGGCACCGGGCTGGGGCTGGCGGTGAGCAAAGGGATTATCGAAAAGCACGGGGGGAGTATCGAAGTCGAGAGCCGGGTGGGGGAGGGGACGACCTTTACGATTCACCTGCCGATCGTCGCGGTGCCGGCGGCCGAGGCCGACCGGCCGCACTCCCGCTAGTCCGTTCTCACACTAACGCGGTGCAATCAATCGTGGCCGTAGATGCCCTGCGGCAGACGATCGGTGGTCAGGCGGATCTGGTTATCGCACTCCTGCACGCCTTTGACCTGCAGGGCGACTTCCGCCACCGCTTCGCGCAGCGCCCTTTTTCGCAGGTTACCCCGCAACGTCACCACGCCGCTTTCGGCGGAGATTTCTATCGGCAGTTCCCACAGGCTCTCGTCCGAGGCCAGCGCGGCTTTGACTTCACACTCGAGTGACAGGTTATCCAGCCGGTGCCGGGAAGCCTCGGTGGTGCGGAATTCGGGGCGTTCGATAGCGCGAACAATCAGGTCACAGACAGTATCGAGTTGAAGCGTGCTGGTGAGAAAGGTGATATCGTACAGGGCGGGATCATGCCAGTTTTCACCGAAGACGTATTTCACCCAGTCGGTGCGCTGCTTGTCCACTTCCTTGATATAATCGCGGGCCTCACGGGGGCTTCGGCCGGAGTCCTTGATGACCTCCTGAATCCGGTCCTCGATCGGCGCATCGAGGCGCACCTTGAGCACGTGCCGGATGCCTTTGAGGAACAACTGCCCGGCGTAGCCGTGGTAGATCATGTTGTCTTCCTTGACCGCGTCGATGAGGGCGCACTGGACGAAGATGAGGTAGCGGCGGTGTTCCCGTTTCATCTTTTTCCACAGGCTGGGTGACTTCTCCAGGTGGGTGAAGAGGTCGTCTTCCATGATGTTGTATTTGCGCGCGCCTTCCAGCACGACTTCGCGGCTGACCGAACGGTAGCCGAGCCGCTCGCCCAGGCATTCGGCCAGTTTCAGGCCGCCGCTTCGGGTGCCCCGGGAAATGGTGATGATTGCCATGACGACCTCCTGCAGGACGGTGTTGTCGTGCTGCTGCTCGTTTCGCGATCCGGTTGGTGGACAATTCAAGCTATGATCGTAAAGCCGATTGTGCAACCGTTTTTGACCGTCGATGGGGGCGGCCGGCCGGTCCGAAAAAACACTTGGCAAGGCGGGTGGAAAGTGATATACTAACAGCCGCGAAAATCCGATGGGGCAGTAGCTCAGTTGGGAG
>CAYPYM010000510.1:0-3034 GCA_964414435.1 uncultured Ignavibacteriales bacterium
ACATCCACTTTCGCCGGGGCGGACGTCATCATGGTGATCACGAGCCCAATCGCGAGCAATGCGGTGTATCGACGTAACATGGTGGAACTCCCCAATGTGTAGTGCCTGCAGAGTCGCCGTGCGTTCCCTGCGGTTGTGATTTCCGTGGCTCGAATAGTCGCCGCCCGCGAGCGGACAAGCGTCCGGGGCAAGTTACCATAACACATGCTGCCCCATCCTTTTGCATTTCGCCATGCGTGGCAATCGTGCCTGTGCCGAAGAGAAGATACGGTAATCCAATATTGTGGTCAACCCTGCCGTGCGGTTTTTCGTGAACGGGGGATTTCTCGGGTGAGGGGATGGATCCCGCTAACAGCCGCTGTCCCACTCGAACACCGTCACCAGAACGCGTTCCCACTCATTATGCATGAGGGCGATAGCGGCGTCGAGCATGGCGGCTTTTGGCCGCACCACTTTCTCCCACCCGCCCGAGTCCCAGAGGCTCCCGGGGATGCTCTGCTTGAACCGCTCGTGCAGTTCGGCAAACTCGGCGCGGGTCAACTCGGCGACGTAGTCATCGTAACCGGCAATCTCCGGCTCGGACTTGAGGCGGGGATCGCCAATTAGCATTTCCGGATCCCACCAGTTCGGCTCGATGCGGAGCCACGGCGTGGTACAGGGAGGGCTCAGGAATTCAACTCGCACGGAAAATGCCATCGTCGGCCTCCTTTGGTTTGAGTTAAGCTGTGAAGGATTAAGGCGAAATGACCTGAGATCGGCCGGTGAAGCCGGCATTTCCCCGGCGGCGGAGACGGGCCCCGCCGCCGTCGTTACCCCTCTATCGTTACCGTGTCCCCCGAGATCCCTGCCGTCCCCTTCTCCCGTTTCCTGATGGGAGGGAGATTTCCCCTGCGGTCGAACCGGATCGCCGAGCACCTGCGTTTACTCGACGACCGGTCCCTGCCCGCGACGCCAACGCGGCGGCATCATGCGGCTTTCGTCGGTCCCGCCGTTTTCGATCGGGAAAAAGGCGAGATGAATGACATGCTCGCCGTGGACGAGGGCGGTGCCGACCAGCCCCTGCCCGCCGAAACGATAGTCTTCACCGAGGCCCACCGAGGGATACTTGCGCTCCGCGGCATGCCGCGCCTTTTCGATGAATCGAGCCGTGGCTTCCTCCGAGGCGGCGCCGTTCTTCACCGGCTTGCCGATAGTCGCTTCGATCGCGTAGCTCCGAAGCAGCTTCTCGCAGAGTTGCGCGTAGGCAAGATCCCATGACAGGTTGTCCAGCCCCACAATGCGGCCGTCGATGAAAACGAGCAGACCGGTCTGCCCGGCCTGGGGCGCAAAGGCATTGACATAATCCTCGATAGCGGTCTTGCGCGATTCGTATGCATCGCGCATGGCGCGGGTCTGCGAATGGGTACCCGAGCGCCGGTGGAGGTCGTCAATCTTGTCCCACACCATCCCCTGGTCGCCCATGTAGTCGCCCCGCGTGGCGAGCGAGTGCGACACGTCGGAGGACTTTGATGCCCTCAGGCGGTGGGTCATGATCACTCCGGAATCGGCGAATTCAGGCGAGACATAGTCCCACCGGCCCTGTTCGGTGCAGCTCACCGGGATCGTCGTGGCCGAACTGGCCGGGATAAGCATGGTCGTGTTGACCACGCGGTTCTGCTTGGCCCCGGCCAGTTCTTCGCCGTCAAGGAGCAACACCGGCAGGTCGGCCCGGTTCTCTGCGCGAAGCTGCGGGACCGAGCCGCCCGCGCTGATTTCGGTCACGGTGAGGACATGCTGGGCCTGCGCCTCCGGAAGCGTCAGGTACATCGGCCCGCCGCTCGGAGCGAACAGCGGCGCGACCGCCATGCGCTCGAATGTCTGTATCGAGCCGGGATTGAGTTTGATCAGATGGTTGTCAATCAATGTGTCCATGTCGAGTTACCTCCCTCAAGAAGAATTCGGGACAGTGACAGAAGTCTGAAATGTCGCTGTCTGAGCCCATAATCGTCTTGTGGTGCGACATCTCGTGTCGCATATTGGCATATACTTCGAAAAAAAGAAAAAAACCTGCACGACATCACGGGGAGCACATGCCGGAATACAAGCAGATTGAGCGGGCGATCAGGATTCTCCAGCGCCTGTATTTTACGGGCGAGACCACGGTTGCCGAGTTGTACGAGGTTTTTGACCGCCGGGTGCACAAGCGGACGCTGCAGCGAGATCTCAAGGAACTGTCCTTAGCCAATATTCCTCTCTACAATCGTCCCGGCCGGGGTAAGGAGATGGTCTGGTGCATCGACAAGGGATTCCTCAAGTTTATTCCCGAGACAATCGGCAGCCAGGAACTGCTGGCGTCGTTTTTCCTCCAGCGGCTGGCGGTGGTGACCAAAGGAACCAGCCTCGAGAAGGACATCATGTCGCTGCTCGACAAGGCGAAGCAACTGGTCAGTCCTGATGTCTTCCGCTCCACCGACGGCGCCGAACTGCCTCACGACATGTTTGGTGCGACGTTCATGGGATATGTCGATTACAGCGAGCACTCGGAGAAGATCGATCGCCTCATGAGTGCCGCGTCCGAGTGCCGGCGGTGCCACTTCGTCTACAAGAAAGCGACCCGGGAGGCGGTTTCAGAATTCGATGCCGATCCCTATCTGCTGCTCTATCATAAAGGGGCGATGTATGCCGTTGTCTACGTGGAAGCCCACGACAACTATATCTTCCTGCCGGTGCAGCGGATTCGCTCGGTCGAAGAGACCGGAGAGCGATTCGTGCGCAAGGCGGATTTCAGCCTCGAGAAACTTCGTGAGGGGCGCTTCGGCATTTTCGGCGGGCCGGATCTGACGCCGGAGAAGGTCATCCTGCGGTTTCGGCCGGAGATCGCCGAGGTGGTGGCCGAACGTATCTGGCATCCAACGCAGAAGCTCACCCACGAGCCTGACGGCTCGCTGCTGCTGGAGATGGAGACGGTGATCTCGGATGAACTGCGGGCGTGGATCGGCAGCTGGCTCGATCATGTCGCGGTGGTGCAGATGGGGGATTCGACGGCGGCGGGAAG
>CAYPYM010000511.1:0-3024 GCA_964414435.1 uncultured Ignavibacteriales bacterium
CTCTGGTATCGGCGGGGCTGATAGTGGCCCTGGTTGTGCTCGGCCTGGTACTGCCCGACCCGCTGAGCTGGGGATTCAACTTCGCTGCGTACCTTGCGACCATCCCCTTGGCGGTCCTGCTTCTCCTGGCAGTTGTGCTGGTCATTGTCTTTTCGGCGACAGGTCTCCCGAGAGTTCTCGCGGATCTCAGTGAAAGCACGCTCGGCCGCCTTCCGCAATGGCTCGCCTATATCCTCGCGGGCGGCGTTCTGCTGGCGCTCTTCATCCTGTTCCGTTCCCGCGCGGAATTCTACGGCGATGGTCTCTCCATCGTTGCATCCCTTTCGAATCCGAGCCCCCCGCCCTTCACGCACCAGCAGCTGGTGCAGCCATTGAGCAGCTACGGCCTCTACTATCTGAATCGGTTCGCGCAGGGATTTGGTCAGGTGTCGCCGTCGTTGGTCATGGCGGTCGCCAATAGTATGGCCGGTGTAATCGGTATCTTCGCGCTCTGGCGGATCGCGAACCTGCTCGATCGCGACGGGAAGGAGCGGTGGTTCCGATTCTTCGCCTCGGTGACCTCCGGAGCCGTGATCCTGTTCTTCGGATACATCGAGGTGTATACGATCCCGATCGCCGTCGCGCTCTGGAGTCTGGCCTTCACCCTGAAGTATTCCAAAACGCAACGAGGGATGATCCCGGCTCTGGTCTTCGGTCTGCTTGCCTGCGGCTTTCACCTTCTGATGTTGCCGTTCCTTGTCCTGGGTCCGCTCGCCGCGCTGTTCCGTCGCTGGGAAAGCGGCCCGCATCTCACTCTCTGGAGCAGACTGCTCGTCGTGCTTGTCATCGCCGGCGGAGCGCTGGTTTCAATCGCCTGGCATCTGACTCAGACATACCCGGTGTTCGTGTCGGCTTTTCCGAATGACACGAGTGCCTACTGGGTACTGTCGCCGGCGCATTTGAACGACCTCCTGCAACTCGCCCTGCTGGTAGCCCCGCTGGGACTTATCCTCGTGCTGCTCAGTCTCGTCAACAGCCCGTCGCGAATCGTCCAGCCGGAGCACCGGCTCCTCTTTCTCCTGATGCTCATGACCGCAACGATCAGCAGCTGGATCGATCCGCTTATCGGTATGGCCCGCGACTGGGACCTGCTTTCGGTGTGCGCCTTTCCGTTGACGCTGTACGGCATCAACCGTTTCCTCTTGACCACGCCCTCCCCCGAGAGCTACCGCCGGTCAGCCGCCGTTGCGTTCGTGCTGGCGGCGATGGTTCTGGTGCCACAGGTGGCAGAGAAGCGCAATCCCAACACTGCTCTGGAGCGTCTTAATCCGGTTTTGTGGGCGGATGCACACTACCAGGCGGATTTCGATAACGCCTTCCGGTGCGTTTCGTGGGGGTGGTTGGTCCAGGAGCAATCGGATCATCCGGAACGAAGTCTCCCGTTTTACCACCGGCGTATCGAGGCCGACAGCGCGGCCGCCAATTGCTGGCACTATATCGGCGTGTATTATCGCGGCGTGGAGCAGTATGATTCGGCCGCCTTCTATTTCGCAGGGTCGGTTGAACGCGACCCGAGCAACGTTTCCTACCTGAGCGATCTCGGAATTCTCGAATTCCGGCGGCGCAATCTGACGCAGGCGCGCGGCGCGATCGAATATGCTCTCCGGATCGAGCCGGATAATCCGCTTCTGCTTGTCACGGCGTCGGCCATCGAATCGGCTGCCAAGAACCTTCCGCAGGCGGCCGCCTATCTGGAGCGAGCGCTGCCGGTCGCAGCGGACAAGGCGGTTATCCTGCAGCGTCGACTGGCCGACTTGTATTCCCAGATGAACCGGCCGGAGAAAGCCCATGCGGCCCTCATGGCGATCTATCAGGCCGGCACCCCGGATCAGAGACTCCTGGAACAGCTGTGTACGCTGGAACTTCAGATGGGCGATACCGCGCTCGCCACCGAGCACTGCCGGCAGCTCACCAGTCGCTTCCCCAATTCGCCGGTCGTGCCGCTCTGTGAAAAGGAACTGAATCCGTAAGGACCCGTGCGATCCGATCCGGTCATTCCCCTTACCGGGTCGGCCGGGGCCTTTTGGTAGATACTCGTTGTCATTTCGAATCCGGCTTCGATTCGCCGGAGACAGAGTCAAGCTCACATTACAATTGGGGCTCTGCAATTCCGAATCGCCGAGCAATGCGGAGGTGACATATCACTGAGCATCAAAGCAGCAACGCGCACGACTGGTCGATAGAAACGGCCCGTCTCACAATCCGCCGGGCAACACCGACCGAAGAAGACATCGCCTTACTGCTGCACCTCTGGACCAATCCCGACGTCATGAAAAACGTTGGATTTCCGCAGGGACTTCCCATCGACGCCGGCCAGATCGAATCGCAGCTGCGGAATCAGCGCGAAGGTGAATACGACTGCGTGCTTTTGGTCGCACTCAAGTCCTCGGGCGAATCGATTGGTGAGTGTAAGCTGGGGTTCCCCGACGCACAGGGCAAGGCGTGCACCGATGTCAAATTGCTTCCGGCCCATTGGGGCAACGGATTCGGAGTGGAGATAAAGCGGGTGCTTGTCGACTATCTGTTTTCCCACACCTCGTGCCGGCAGGTGAGTGTCACGCCGAACGTGAACAACAGGTCCTCGATCAAGATGCAGCTGGCGGTCGGCGCCCGGAAAACGGGGGAGGGGGTGTATCGCTTCCCGCAGAAGATGGCGGATTACACCGCCGATGTTTCGTACGTTGAGTACACGGTCTTTCGCGATGACTGGGAGGCGTGAAGAGGCGCCAGGCCCCGCTATCAGGCCAGTTCACCTGGTTCAACACTCTTCCACGATCGGCGCTGGCGCGGGGCCAGGTCAGGGGATCCTCCCCAAGCAGTCCTGTTGCAGCGCGCGCTTTCAACGAATTTCGCATCGGGTAATCCGCCGCCGCACTCGGTGAGCAGTTGCGCTTTCGCTCAACTACCGGTTGCGCTATATGGACCTGGCGTGCTATATTGAAGTGGGCTGTGCGGCTTCGACCATCACTTCCGGCGTTCGCTGCA
>CAYPYM010000512.1:0-3021 GCA_964414435.1 uncultured Ignavibacteriales bacterium
CAGTTACATTAACGACACCGTTCCACAAACTGACAGAGACATGCCATGCCTCACCTGCGAACCGCGCTGCCATTCACGCTTCTGATCGCCCTGTCTTTTGCCTCCCACTCGGCCGCTCAGCCGGAGGACGACCCGTTTGCGGTCGCCTGCCGCGGGATCGAACAGATGATCGCCACGCCCGGCGACGATGCCCTTCAGGACTTCGCCGACCAGTATCTGGCGCCGGCGTACCGCGCATCGATTTCGCCCCAAGACCTCATGACGCTGCTGGAGGGAATCCGCACCGCAGCCGCCGATTTCGGCGGGGTGGGGCTGAATGTCAGCAGCGAAACAGCTGGACAAGCGGTCTTCTTTAAACCGGGCGAACAGGTTACCGTCGACTTTGAGATCGACCCTGCCACCGGCCTGATCAGCCGGCTCTCGCCGGCATCGGTCGAGAAAGCACCCGCCGTGGCGCCGATCACCTGGGCCAATCTCGACACCCGGTTGAAGGAGGAAACCGCCGCCGGTTTTTCCGGATCGGTACTGGCCGTGCACAACGACAGCATCGTGCTCTACCGTGGATACGGCTACGCCGACCGCGACGGCAAGATCCCGGTCGATACCAACACGATTTTTGCGATCGGGTCGACCCCGATCGACTTCACGCACGCTGCGGTTCTCAAACTCGAAGAAACTGGCAGGCTGAGTACGACCGATTCGATCACGCGGTTTCTCGACAACGTACCGGCGGACAAGCAGGGCATCACAATCGAGGACCTGATGACCGGCGCTTCGGGGCTGCCCAATTTCCACGATATCCCATCCGATGCCGATCCCGATCTCACCTGGATCGACCGGGCGACAGCGATTGGTCGAATCCTCGGGCAGAAGCTTCTTTTCGCACCGGGGACCGATCGGCGGCACTCGCATTCGGCGTGGGTGCTGCTTGCTGCCATTGTCGAGCTTGCATCCGGTCAACCGTACGAGGACTACCTGCGGGAGAACTTCTTCGGACCGGCCGGCATGACCCGGACCGGCAACTATCCGATCGCGGCGAAATTCCCTGCCGATGAGATCGCGATCGGCTACGGTTCATCGCAGCCGACTCCGATCAATTCTCCGGTTTACTGGGGGCCGACCTCCTGGCTCGTTATGGGGAGCGGGGGAATGGTGTCTACGCCCGGCGATCTGTACCGCTGGCATGTCGCGCTGCGCGACGGCCGCCTGCTCGGGCCGACGGCGCTGGCGAAATATCCCCTCGATGCGGTCGGCGTGGGCGGGAACGACCGAGGCTTTCTCAACTGGTTCGCCTTTGAAGGGCCCGACGCCGTGATCATGTGCAGCAACAGCCACGTCGAGATGGATGACCATGCCGCCCAGGTCGGCCGGGCGCTGGAGCAACTGGTCGAAAAGAAATAGGAGAGGACCCCGGGCACCGGTCCTCCATGTCTATGGACGCCGCGAGCCTTTATAGTTGAGCTTCCCCAGGATCTGGTTGACCGTCTCGTGGAAGCTCCAGCCGGTGATGAATGAGATCGTGGCAACGTTGCCCGAGAGATCGGTGCCGCCCGGGTTGGAGTAGTCGACCGGGCCGTATCGCAGGATGCCGCCGACATACCAGCCGCTGCGCGGGTTGAGAAAGAATCGCTGGCGCACCCCGACACTCGCGCCGATGGAGCTGTGGAACTTGGTCGTGTTTGGATCGCCTTCCTGCGTGACACTCCCCATGTAATCGTATCCCAGCCCGACAAACAGGTCGGTGCTGAACGCCATGTTGTCGACCAGCTTCACACCGGCGTCGCAGCCGAGCAGCACGCTGTAGAACTTTTTGGTCGAAACGATCTGGCCGAGGCTGTCGACGAGATACTCGTTGGGCGAGTTTCTGAAGCGCACATCGACAACGCCATCGACCCGCCACCACCGCTGCTCTGCGCCCGCCTGAAAGCCGATTTCGGGGTGCTTGCCGAGGAATTTGAGATCGCCCTGCGGCTGCCAGCTTCCGACAAGAAAGGCGACATTGCCGCGGATCGGGTATTGCCGCTTTATATCCGCGACAAAGTTGTCGTAGCTCCGGCGCAGAATCGTGCCGCGCATCGAGCCTGCCTGGATCTCGCTGAACGCGCTATCGTACTCGCCGGCATAGAAGCGGGCCATGACGCGCTCGGTCTCGGTCCGGTTTGAATCATCGGCCACCCGCTCCGCCAGTTGCTTCTCGAATCGTGCAAAATTGTCCTGGGTGTTGTCGACCGGTTCGTTCGTCCAGTACATGTATTGCCAGTTGCGGAAGTACGAACTGACTTCGTGGCGATTGCGAAAGACGAGCATCTGGGGGACGGTCGACGGTCCGATCAGCGAATCACCGAATTCACCGCGCTCCGAAAGAACCAGGAACCGCGTCACTTCGAGACTCGACGCCGGGCCGCATTCCGTCTTGATATAATCGATGACGTCGAGCAGCGAATCGATCTGGCCGTCGGCGTAGAGCCGCGGCGCCTTGCGCTCGTAATTGTAATGATAGCGGCCGCAGGTGCCGGGATCATCCGACGTAAGATACTTGTCCATCTGTTCGAACTCGAACGCGGAACGATCGCGAATGCTGGCGCAGGAGGCGAGACTCAGCAGCGCGGCGATTGTCAGGAGCAGCGAAAGCAGCGATTTCGACATGGAAAGTCCTCCCCAACGATATGAACAACCTTCTCAAATAACGTCAACGGCGGGCGTTCGTGCAACGGAAAACCTCCCGAGGACACGCCGTCGACCGGGCGGAGATACCTTGACCGCCGCAAGCGCGACGGCTTAATTGGAGTGAGCAACGGACTACCGTGAATCTCTCGCGTGAAAGCGAAACGAATGAAAGTCGGCCGGAGAGTTAGATTGATTGCCATACTGATTGCTGCCTGCTCGGTTGTGTTGCTGGCGACAGCCGCGGCGGTCTTGCTGCGGGTCGGTTCCGACGCGGTCGGGAAATCGCCCGGTTCCGAGGAAAAGGCGCGATGGGCGAGGTCGGATCATTTCGACGGTTCCCGCTTCGTCAACCCG
>CAYPYM010000513.1:0-3017 GCA_964414435.1 uncultured Ignavibacteriales bacterium
GCCGCTTCAAGTAGGCCCGGCCGACATAGCCGAGGATTACGAGGACGCCTCCGACACCGCTCACGTAGAGCAGCAGCTTGCTCAGGCCGTTCAGGAGCGGATATTGGTCGGCCGTGACAAAATCGATCATCTCGAGCTGCGCCATGTAAATAGGAATCGCGATCGCCCGGCTGATAACACACAGCAGGATGATGATGCCGGTCACCAGCCTGATCACGACCTCGTTGACAACCTTGGTGCCGTAGGTCCCGATGAATATCCCGAGCAGCGATCCCAGATAGAGCAGGACCACGAGGCGTACATCGACAAACCCGGCGTAGGCGTAGTTGATCGCCCCGAACGCCCCCATGAACACGGCCAGGAACAGCTCCGTGCCGGCCGCCACCGCCGCCGGCATGCCGAAGACATAAATCATCGCCGGCACCCCGACAAAGCCGCCGACCCCGATCGTACCGGCGAGGTAACCGGTGAAGAGCCCGACCACGAGCAGCACCCACAGTGACACGCTGACATCGGCCACCGGGAAGTGAATCATCGGGAACAGCCGCAGGCGCGAGAGGTAGTTCGTGATCCGGCGCGACGGTCCCGAGTCGTCGGACTTGCGCGACCGCAGCACATCCATCAAGATTGATGCCCCGACCCCGGCCAGCACGATCACGAACACGGCGCTGATATACAGGTCGGCGGCCGCGCCCTTGGCGCCGTGGGTGTCGCTGATCCCGAACAGCTTCGTCGAGATCCAGACCGCCAGCCGGATTCCGGCGAGCGCGGTGATCAGCATGAAGACGGCGAGCTTCTTGTCGACATGGCCCAGCTCGGCGTGTTTCCGGGAACCGACCAGCGCTTTGCCGAACTTGTGGGTGATATTGGAGCCGACCGCGATCACGCCCTGGATCCCGAGATTCATCAGGCCGGGGGTCATGAAAAACGCGCCGCCGCTGCCGATGAACCCGCTGAGGACGCCGCCGACAAATCCAAGGATGATCACCTGAAGAGCGTCACCGGCCGTTATGTGTACAAACAGATCTCCCATGAGCAGTTCTATCCCTTGTCAGTCGAGGTGAATTGATCGCAGCAGCAGCCCGGTGGCGGTGCTGTACAGGAACGCGAACACCGGCACGAAAACAACGACGCAGGTGGTCGCCGTCACCCGCCAGAACATGCCTTCACGGCGCAGGAAATCGATGACCGACTCCTCGAAGCTGAAGATGCCGATAACGATCAGCGCCACCAGCGCCGCCGCCACCGTCAGTTGCACCAGCTGCCTGAAACCGAACCGGTAGCGCGACTGAATCTCCTTCATCGACACCACCGGCGTACGCAGCGAATCGGAAAGCGTGTTCGACCATTCCTGCGCCATGCGCATCCTCGCCTCGGGACTCTTCGAGACGAAGATATTGTCCAGCACGATAAGCCGATAATTGCCGCCGGGGTCGACACTGTTGATGACATTCTTCAGCGAGCCCTCCAGCGAGCGCCTGCCGCCGGCCCGGCCGTCGTTGATCAGGCGTTCGTAGACGCGCGCGACATCGGGCGGATCCTCGGCGACCCGTCCGTCGCGATCCTCGAGAATGCCCGTCTTGCGCCACTCCTCCAGGCCGCGCTGGACCATGTCTTCATGCACGGGAAGCCGGGCGAAGTCCCGACTCGGCGTAACCTGAAGGATCTCAACGGCGGCATCCCAGCGGTTGGCGAGGCGAAGGATCTCACCGTACGACTCGTCGTCGACGTCGTACTTCTCCTGTATCCACAGGATGTTCGTATGGGCCTCGGTGCACACCACCTGGTGCACGCCGGGCAGGTGACTCAGGACATCGGTGATGTCATCGAGATGTTTGGCCTGCCGATAGGTGTAGGTGACGTAGACGACTCCCCGCGATGCCGACACGCGCAGGCTCAATCCGGCCGTCCGCTCGTTCTCCGCCAGCGCGAGACGCGCCTGCGAGGTGAGCAGGAGATCCTTGAGGGCGTTGGTCGAGGCCGGGCTCGGGCGGAATTCCGGAAGCTGGACGAGCGAACAGGCCGCCGCCGCCGCGTTGGAAGCGCTCACCTGGCTGAGGTTGACGACAAAATCGTACAACGTGTAGGCGTCCCAGTCGACATGGTAGAACTCCCGCACCCAGCGCCTGCGATCTTCCTCGACCGCGGAAATGTACTTCTGCGCCTTCTTGCGAGAAAGATGCAACCGGTTCTCGACCGCCGCGATGCGCTGCTCCATATCGCCGACCACACGAACCTTCAGAACGTGATCGACTCCCCGCAGCAGCAGGTGGCCGGTCCGGCCATGATAGACAATGTCGTGATCGAGGGCTTTTTCACAGAGGATTGAAGCGGCAAGGGCCTTGTAGTGCTCAAGCTCGACGGCGAGTCGTTCCGACGGCCCGTGTGGTTTGACGATCGCCGTCTCCAGTTTGCCGACCGGGATGCCCCGCGCGGTCGCCGCCTCCAGGAGGTCCTCCCGGCTTACGCATTCGTAGCCGAGCTTCTCGGATAGTCGCTCCGCGAACTCGATGCCGAGACTCTGACTCCCCCGGGAGATGCTTACAATCTGCATACTCTCCAACCGATATTCAGTGATGTCATAGTCTGTCAGCGGGAGGACTTGTCATGCGGCAGGCCCTCGGGCTGCCTGGTAGCTTTCAAGAAACGTAGTATGGACCAATTCGTCAAGTATAAAACCGGATCAATCGATCTACCTCAACCCGTGCGTTGGCGAAGACGTCGAGAACGTCACCCTGTTACCTTGCGGCAAACTGGGGAATCGCGCAGGAAACCGATACCGATGAGTGTAGAAGTTGACCCGGATACGGGAGCGTCAGATACTGAAACGGATCCCGGCGAGGATATCGATCGCGTCGATCGTGACCGACATCGTGGGGTTCTCGAGCAGTTTGCCGAAACAGCCGTTGTAGACTGTCTCGACGAACAGCCCCCATCCCTGGCCGGTCTGATACTCGAGCGCGCCGCCGAGGGTGTAGCCGAATGAAACGTCTTTCACCGGCTGGAGGGTTGACTCG
>CAYPYM010000514.1:0-3015 GCA_964414435.1 uncultured Ignavibacteriales bacterium
GTCATCCCGTACATGCGCCCGCTGAACCGAAGCAGCCCCATGCCGGTCAGATGGTCGGGGAAACGGTGGTTTTCGGGAAGGTAGCCGAGCCGCTGGCGGGACCGGGGATCGGCCGGTTTGTAACCGCCGACAATGACATTGCCCGATGACGCCCGGGTGATTCCGAGGACGATCTTGAGAAACGTCGTTTTGCCCGCGCCGTTGGGGCCGAGGAGTCCGAAAATCTCCCCCGGCGCGATCGACAGGCTTACATTGTCCAGCGCGACAATCCCTCGTCGCTTCATTCCGGCCTGGTAGACCTTGGTCAAATCCTGCGCGTCAATTACATTCATCCGGGTCTTTCTCTCTCCCTGAGTAGGCAGTTTCCCTCTATCTACGCTTTTCGGTCGCTGGAAGTTGTCTCTTGATGCCTATTTGGCGTATCCGGCTGTCCGGCCGGCTGTTTACCCGAACTAAAAAGAGCCGGTGAAGGGACTCGAACCCCCGACCTACTGATTACAAATCAGTAGCTCTACCAACTGAGCTACACCGGCCTTTTGAAACTGCGGACGTAAAGAAGGAACCCGATTCCCGCACCTGTCAAGGCTTTTTCCCTCGCCGTGCCGGGTCGATCCTACGCCTTCATCTTCCACTTCACCCCCTGCGGGGTGTCCTCCAGAACAATGCCGCGGGCCAGAAGATCGTCGCGAATCCTGTCAGCGGTGGCAAAATCCTTGTTTTTCCGCGCCTCGGTCCGCTCGGCGATCAACGCCTCGATTTCGTCATCCAGATCGACCGGTTCGGCCTGCTGATAGGTCAGATTCAGGACCGTATCGATTTTCCGGATCGCCGCCAGCGCCCGGTCCCGCTCCCCGGTCGAAAGCCGTCCCTCGGCCT
The DNA here is from genome assembly GCA_964414435.1 of uncultured Ignavibacteriales bacterium. Taxonomy (GTDB): domain Bacteria; phylum Zixibacteria; class MSB-5A5; order GN15; family FEB-12; genus JAGNLV01. The sequence continues at coordinate 877 of CAYPYM010000514.1, forward strand.
CGATGCGGTTGATATCGCGGATAAAATCGAAAACCGCGGCCAGCGCGTTGGAAATATTCAGGTCGTCATCGAGCGCTTCCTCGAATCGGGCCTCCACTCTCCCGATCTCGGCGTCGGCCTCGCCACCCGAGTTCTCTCCGCCGGGATACTCCTCGAGGTGCCGGATAAAGCCGTTGTACCGCTCCAGCGCGCTCGCCGCGCCGTCCAGCCCGGCGAACGTGAAATTGAGCTGCTGCCGGTAGTGGGTCGAGATCAGGACATACCGCACGGCCACGCCGCTGTAGCCTTTGTCGAGCAAATCGCGAAGGCGGAAGAAGTTGTTGTACGATTTCGCCATCTTGCGCCCCTCGACAATGAGGTGCTCGGCGTGCAGCCAGTAGTTCACGAACGGTTCCCCGGTCGCACCCTCCGACTGGGCGATTTCGTTCTCGTGGTGCGGGAACAGGTTGTCGATCCCGCCGGTGTGAATATCGAAGTGGTTGCCGAGATACTTCATCGACATCGCCGAGCACTCGAGATGCCAGCCCGGACGGCCCTTGCCCAGCTCCGTCTCCCAGTAGACGTCGCCGTCGGCCTCATCCCACGCTTTCCACAGCGCAAAATCCGAAACCGAGTCCTTTTCGTATTCATCGGCGGCGACCCGCGCCCCCGCTTTCAGGTTGGCCTTGTCAAGATGCGCCAGCTTCCCGTAATTCTTGAACTCGCCGATCCGGAAATAGTAGTTGCCACTGACCTCGTAGGCCAGCCCGCGCGCCTGCAGTTCCTTGACCATCGCCACCATCTCGGCGATATGGTCGGTCGCCGCCGGGTAGACCTCGGCCCGTTCGATCCCGAGCGTGTCGAGATCCTCGAAAAAGGCCTTCGTGTACCGGGTCGTGAATTCCTTCAGCGACACCCCCTCTTTCTGCGAGTCCCGGATCGTCTTGTCGTCGACATCGGTCAGGTTCATCACCTGCGTCACCTCATACCCCTTGTACTTGAGATACCGACGCAGCAGATCCTCGAACATAAACGTTCTGAAATTACCGATATGGGCGAACCCGTAGACGGTCGGGCCGCAGGTGTACATCCGCACCTTCCCCTTTTCGATCGGGTGGAACTCCTCTTTCTCGCGAGTCAGGCTGTTCTTGAACCTCAACGACATCTCTGCTTCATGCCTCCGTAAAGCCCTTGACCGTCTTGGTGTCGAGCTTTTTGATCAATTCCGTCACCAGCTTCACCGTGTTGTCGTAGTCGTCGCGGTGAAGGATGCTGTTATGACTGTGTATATACCGCACCGGCGGGCCGATCACGATCGACGGTACCCCGATCCGGCTGATATGCACCCGGCCGCCGTCGGTGCCCCCCCGCTCCATGTAGGAGAGGTGATACGGTATCTTCTTCGTGTCGCCGGTCGCGAGCGTCAGGTCGCGCAGCTTCTGATTCGGGATCATCACCGCGTCGAATATCAGCACGCCCGGTCCGGCGCCCATCTTCTCGATTTTCTTGAACCCGTCAGGCGGAACATCCTGCCCGATCCCGGTATCGACCACGATACAGACATCGGGATCGCCCAGGTGCGCGAGCGTCTGGGCCCCCCGAAGACCGACTTCCTCCTGCACCGAGGCGGCTCCGAGCACCGTGTTCGGGTGTTTCGCCCCTTTCAGGTTGCGGAGGACATCGAGCACGATCGCGCAGGCGACCCGGTTGTCGAACGCCTTCGCCATGTACATCTTCTTGTTGCCCATGATCGTGAACGCGCTGTCGGGGATAATCGGATCGCCCAGGCGCACGCCCAGCTTCTTGACGACATCGAACCCTTCCTGCACGCCGACATCGAGAAACATATCGCCGACCTCGATCACTTTCTTGCGCTCCTCCATCGGCAGGAGATGCGGCGGTTTCGAACCGACCACGCCGATCACCGGCCCCTTGGACGTAATCACGCGCATCCGCTGGCCCAGGGCGACATGCCCCCACCAGCCGCCCAGCGGCAGAAACTTGATGTACCCCTCGTCGGTGATCTCCTTGACCATGAACCCGACTTCGTCCATGTGGCCGACCACCATTACCCGCGGCGAATCGGTTGTCCCCTTCTTGCGGCCGAGAATCGAACCCATCTTGTCGTATTCGATCTTGTCGACCAGCCCCTTCATCTCC
>CAYPYM010000515.1:0-3002 GCA_964414435.1 uncultured Ignavibacteriales bacterium
CATGAGAGCCAAAAGCGGAGAAGCACGTATCCTACGCCCAGCAGCCACAGGCAGGCAGGCGTGCGGGGCAACGGGCCCCATCTCCATGGTCGAACGACCGGAACAAGGAGGACGGCAGTGAATCGCAAGGGCTTTACGCTGATCGAGCTGATGATCGTCGTCGTCATCATCGGAGTCCTGGCCGCCCTGGCGATTCCGCGGTACATGGCCGCGACTCTCAAGGCCAAGCAGAGCGAGGCGAAAGCCATTCTCAAGCAGGTCTACGTCAACGAGCGGACGTACTGGCAGCAGTCGCCAAACCAGACCTATTACCAGCCGGCGGGACCGGCCAGCGCCGGCACCCCCCAGGCGTTCAGCGAGATCTGGGTCGAGATCATGCCCGGTGCGCGATACTCGTACACCATCGTCGCCAACGGCGGGACGTCGTTTCTGGCCACGGCGACCGCCAATATCGACGATGACGCGACGATCGACACCTGGACTATGGACGACCAGGGCGTGATCACCAATACGATCAACGACGCCACCTCTTGAGGCAACCCCGACCGTAGCGATCACAAAGGCCCGCCCCCGGCGGGCCTTTTTCATTGCAGAATGCAAGAGGTGTGGCAAGATGCGACACTGCCGCCACCCCTCGGATCACCCCGGGGCCGGCCGGCCGGGCCGATGATGTGTTTCAACCGGGCCGCCGGCCGTGATTTGCGGGCTCCCGCGGAACGCTCATGTCCGCTCCGCGATCGGGTACGACGTTTGCGGATCTGTTGCCAGTTCACGCTTCCGCTCTTTGCCATCTCAATCTGGACGGGCATTGGGTCCCAAGGAGGTCCAAATGTTCTCCCGGGTTCGCAACCGCCGCGGCTTCACCCTCATCGAACTGATGATCGTGGTGGTTATCATTGGCATCCTGGCGTCGATGGCGATTCCCCGCTACATGCAGGCGACGGCCAAATCACGCCAGTCCGAGGCCAAGGGAATTCTCAAGCAGATCTACGTGATGGAGCAGACATACCGGCAGGAGAACGATGTCTTCCTTGCCTGTGCCGGCCCCGCCGACTTCAACCTGATCGGAGTGGAACTGCCGATCGTGGCGAGGTATACCTACAGCGTCGCCCTGAACGGCACCGGGTTTACCGCCACCGCCACCTACAACCTCGATGACGACGCTACTATCGATACCTGGACGATCGATGACCAGGGTCGACTGGTCAATACGGTCAACGATGTCATCAGTTGAACCACAGCGAGCAAAGCCGGCAACCGGACGCTCCGAGTCGATCGGGGCGTCCGGTTCTGTTTCCGGGCCGAACCGGCCGCGAGCAATCTCTTGCAGAATGCAACGTCTGTGGCAAAACGCGAGGGGGTGACCGTTGTGGCGGGACGGCGAAGGTATGGTGTCGTCGCCCCGTTCCGACACGGACACCCGCGATCGCCTTGTGGGTAAGGGTTTACGGTCCGGTCAAACTGTGCAATTTTTCCACCGGATTGGGTATGGACTTTGCCATTAGGATAGCCGAAAGATGTAGTGAAGGAAAACCAGAAGAGACATCAGTAACCGTAGGAGGTCCACATGTTCTCGAGAATGAACAACCGCAAAGGCTTCACCCTGATCGAGTTGATGATCGTCGTGGTCATCATCGGTATTCTGGCCGCCCTGGCCATCCCGCGCTTCATGCAGGCGACGAACAAGGCCAAGCAGTCTGAGGCGAAGGGTATTCTGAAGCAGATCTACACGATGGAACGCACCTACCGTCAGGCCAACGATGTCTACAGCGTCGACCTGAACGCCATCGGTGTTGAGCTTCCGGATGCCACCGTCAGGAAGTACGCCTACGCCGTCGTGCTGAACGGTACCGGCTTCACGGCCACCGCGACCTTCAACCTGGACGACGACGCCACGATCGACACCTGGACGATCGATGAAACCGGGTTGCTTCAGAACACGATCAACGATGTGAACAGCTAACGGCAAGTTTCACCTCCCTATGGAAAAGGCGCCCCGACCGACCGGGGCGCCTTTTCTTTTTGATTACAGTTTCGGGCCAATCGGGCCGATTTCATTATTGTTGCTTTCCCCCACGGCCCTTTTCTATTTTGGACGTATGATGAAAGCCTGTTTGACCCTGGCGGGCGTCCTCTTCCTTGCGACGTTCGCGGTTGCCCAGACCGACTCGACCGGCGGCCTCACCCCCGAACGATTCGGACTGAACGAGCTGACCGAATACCTCACGCTCAAGCCGACCGATATCTCCTTCCGGTCCGACTACACCGAACCGGATTCGTTCCGCTTGAAGATAGTCGCCGACCTCATGGCCCGGCCGATCGATATGATCGATTACGCCGCGGGGCTGAAAGACGCTTACGTCAAGGGCCAGCCCGAGGTCACCGCCGGCTACCTCTTCCAGGATCTGGCCACCGAGTACCAGACGGAGCGCGGCAAGGCCTATAAAGGTTCTGTCTCCGAAATGGAGCAGGCGTACAACCTTTACTACGCCAGTGCGTCGCTCAATCAGCTCATGAGCCGGGCGGCGGACTACCTTGATGTCATCCTGCCGCGATCGGTTGATAGATCGCTGGGCAGCCTCACCCGGGAACAGCGGCGGTTCCTCACCAACGAATTCAAGGAACTGCTCGTCAGCCGGGTGGAGGAGGAGTTCTACACCCCGGAACAGATCGACTCGGTTGAAAAGGCGGAAGAGGGCTACACCGACCAATTCGTGAGCTTCGGCCTCAAAATCGACAAGGACCCGATCAGCGCCGCCGCCATCGATTGTCTCCGCAGCCTGATGCCCCAGATTCTCGCCCTCAAGAATGAGGTCGCCGGCGACGACGCCGAAGTCCGAAAGATCCTCAAAGGCCTTGGCACCCTGCCGAGAACCGCCGATATCGAAAGCTACCTCGGCAAGCAGAAAGGCTGGAAGATCGGCGGCACCGGCAGCGACTACTACGAGGGCGACTACACCTTCATTCTCGACTTCGGCGGGGATGACATCTACGACCTGAGC
>CAYPYM010000516.1:0-3002 GCA_964414435.1 uncultured Ignavibacteriales bacterium
CAGGCCATGCCCGAGGCGCCCTACGAGCGGCTCCTGCTCACCCACGAACCGGACATGTTCAACGGTAATATCCATTTCAACGTGCTCAAGTCGAGCAGCGAGATGCTCGATTCGCTCAAGATCAACATGTTCCCCACGATATTCGCGATCGGCCCGGACGGGGTGGTGAAGCTGGAGACCTCCGGATTTGGCGGCACTATCACCGAGAAGACATTCGCCGACCGTCTGAACGCCGGTTCCTGAGCCGGTCGCGGTTGGGAGGAGGCGGTCCGCGGCAATTGACATTGACACGGTCTTTGGCTATCTTCTGAAGCTCTTGTCGGGCCGGTCCGGATAATCCGACCGGCCGCGGCGGGTGAGAACCATGAGAATACAAAGACCATGTACGATATATCCAGAATCCGCAATTTTTCGATCATCGCCCATATCGACCACGGCAAATCGACCCTGGCCGACCGTCTGCTGCAGCTTACCCAAACGATCTCCGACCGCCAGATGCGCGAGCAGGTGCTCGATTCGATGGATCTCGAACGGGAGCGGGGGATTACGATCAAGGCGCACGCGATCCGATTGGCCTACAAGGCGTCTGACAACCACATCTACCAGCTCAACCTGATCGATACGCCGGGACATGTCGATTTCACCTACGAAGTCAGTCGCTCGCTCTCGGCGTGCGAGGGGGCGGTGCTGGTGGTCGATGCGTCGCAGGGGATCGAGGCCCAGACGCTCTCGAACCTGTATCTGGCGATGGAAAACGATCTCGAGATTCTGCCGGTGGTCAACAAGATCGACCTTCCGAACGCGATGACCGATGATGTCGTGGCCGAGATTGTCGACCTGCTCGGGTGCAAGCCGGAGGATGTCATGCGGGTGTCGGCCAAGACCGGGCTGGGGGTCGAGGCGGTGCTGGAGGCGATCGTGCACAGGGTGCCGGCGCCGAAGGGCGACCCGCACGCGCCGTTGCAGGCGATGGTGTTCGACTCGCATTTCGACACCTATCGCGGGGCGATGCCGCTGCTCCGCATTGTCAACGGTACGCTCAACAAAAACGACAAGGTCAAGTTCTTCTCGACCGGGCGGGTGTACGACGCCGACGAGATCGGGCTGCTCCGGCTCGGGACGGTGCCGCAGGAGACGCTCGGGGCGGGCGATGTCGGCTACATGTTCGCGTCGATCAAGGAGGTGGCCGACACCAAGATCGGCGATACGATCACCCACGCCGCCCGCCCGGCGAAGGAACCGCTGCCGGGGTTTATCGATGTCAAGCCGATGGTCTTCTCGGGGCTGTATCCGGCGATCGCGGAGGATTTCACGCAGCTGCGCGAGTCGCTCGAACGGCTCCGGTTGAACGACTCCTCGCTGACCGTCACGCCGGAATCGTCGACTGCGCTCGGGTTCGGATTCCGCGTGGGGTTCCTCGGCCTGCTGCACATGGAGATTATCACCGAGCGGCTCTCGCGCGAGTACGGCCAGACGATTATCAACACCGTGCCGAACGTGGAATACCACGTGTACAGGACAGACGGCACGATGGTCGAGGTCGACAACCCATCGGAGATGCCCACCCCGCAGGAGATCGACCGTATCGAGGAACCGTACGTCGACGCCCAGATTATCGTGCCGAGCGATTATATCGGCGGGATCATGAAACTGGCGACCGACCGAAGGGGCGAGTACAAAACGACCGAGTACCTGTCCCCGCAGCGGGTAAATCTCTCGTACGCGTTTCCGCTTTCGGAAATCATTTTCGATTTCTACGACAAGCTCAAGTCGGTCACGCGCGGGTATGCGTCGTTCGATTACGGCATACCATACTATCGGCGGTCGGATCTGGTGAAGCTGGATATCCTCGTGAACGGCGATCCGGTCGATGCCCTCTCGGTGATCATCCACCGGGAGCGGGCATTTTACTGGGGGCGCGATCTCAACGACAAGCTGCGCGAGCTGATTCCGCGTCAGATGTACGAGGTCGTGATTCAGGCGGCGATCGGTAATCGGATTGTCAGCCGCGCGAGCGTCAAGCCGCTTCGGAAGAACGTGACGGCGAAGTGCTACGGGGGCGATATCACGCGGAAGCGGAAGCTCTTGGAGAAGCAGAAGGAGGGGAAGAAGCGGATGAAGCAGTTCGGGAAGGTGGAGATTCCGCAGGAGGCGTTCCTGGCGGCGCTGAAGATCGAGCGCTAACAGCCTGCGGCTGTTTCTCTCTGGCGCGAGTGGGAGGCGGTGCCGGTCACCCTTCGACTTTGCTCAGGGTGACGTTCCGGCTGGAGCTTTGAATTGTGCTTGTGATCGGGCACGTCATGGTGAGCGGAGTCGAACCATGACGCCGGACATTGTTGGATTCCCGCATCCGCGGGAACGACGAATCTCTGGATTGCCGCTTTCGCGGGAATGACATACCCTTCGGGTGTCCCTGACACGGCCGTACATCTTCGCCCGTCAAAACCACAAGGGTCTTGCCCTACATTGCTGGATTCCTGCTTTCGCGGGAATGACAAGACCTCTCGGGTGCTACGCTAGCTCGGCATACTCGTCACTTGTACTCGTCACGACTCCGAGGTCGGGTCGGCGACTTTGCCCATGAACAGAATCGCGCCGGAATCAAGGTCGTGGATGACGAATACGAACGGGCGGCTGCAAATCACCTCGGGCGGTCGGATTTCTCCGACCGAGCCAAAGTGCGGTCTCCGGAACCGCGACCTACGCCGACTACAAAGACGGCGGATGAAACATCGGCCGTTCAGCATACATTAGCGCCAACCACAATGGTCGGAACGAGGCGAAACATCGGTCGGGCACCGGTGTACAATCATTGTTGCGCTAAACCCCAAATTGGTTACCTTTGGCCCATGAAACGATTTCTTCCGATTTTACTGCTTCTCGTGCTGCTGATCCCGCTTCAGTCGATGGCCGCTAAGCTGTTGATTCCCATGGATAACAGCCAGACCGACCATCTCAAAGCCTACGGCGTCGTGTTCAAATGCCTCCAGGACCACGAAAAG
>CAYPYM010000517.1:0-2999 GCA_964414435.1 uncultured Ignavibacteriales bacterium
AACGACTACCTCGCGCGTCGCGACGCGGAGTGGATGGGTCAGGTCTACCGGTTCCTCGGCCTGACCGTCGGGTGCGTTCAGAACCAGATGGGCGACGAGGAGCGTCAGGCTGCCTACGGTTGCGACGTCACCTACGGCACGAACAACGAATTCGGGTTCGACTACCTGCGCGACAACATGAAGTACGAGGCGGAGTCGATGGTGCAGCGCAACCACGTCTATGCCATCGTCGACGAGGTCGACTCGATCCTGATCGACGAGGCCCGCACGCCGCTGATCATCTCCGGCCCGGTCGAATCGAACATCCACGACCGCTACCGCGAAATGCGCCCGACCGTCGAAACCCTCGTCCGCAAACAGACCCTGCTGATCAACGATATGGTCGCCCGCGCCGAGAAGATTCTCTCCAGCGAATCGGGCGATGCATTCGAGGCCGGCACCCTGCTGCTTTCGTCCAAGCGCGGCGCCCCCAAAAACAAGCGGCTCCTCAAGGTGCTCGGCGAACCGGGTGTCGCCAAGCTCGTCACCGACACCGAGAGCGCCTACATGCGCGACAAGAAGCTATATGAGATCGACGACCGGCTGTATTTCTTCATCGACGAGCGCGAACACACGATCGCCATGACCGACCTCGGCACCAGCCAGCTCAGCAAGCAGGAACAGAAACTGTTCGAGATCCCCGACCTCTCGAGCATGCTCTCCGAAATCGAAGGGGACACGTCGCTCTCGCCGGAGGAACGGCAGAAGAAAACCGACGACGCCTACGCCATGCACGCCGAGACCTCCGAAAAGGTCCACGCCATCAACCAGCTCCTGCGTGCCTACTCGCTCTACGAAAAGGATGTCGAGTACGTGCTGCAGGAAGGCAAGGTGATGATTGTCGATGAATTCACCGGCCGCGTGCTCCCCGGACGGCGCTACTCCGACGGCCTCCACCAGGCGATCGAGGCCAAGGAAGGCGTGCGCATCGAGGGCGAGTCGCAGACCCTCGCGACCGTCACCCTGCAGAACTACTTCCGCATGTACGACAAGCTGGCCGGCATGACCGGTACCGCCGAAACCGAAGCGGGCGAGTTTTTTGATATTTACAAGCTCGATGTCGTCGTGATCCCGACCAACATGCCGGTGGTCCGCGACGATACCGAGGACGAGATCTACCGCACCCGGCGCGAGAAATACAACGCGATTATCGATGAGATCGTCGAAAAGCACAACGCCGGACGGCCGGTGCTGGTCGGTACGACCTCGGTCGACGTGTCCGAAACCCTCTCGCGTATGCTCAAGCGGACCGGGATGAGACACAATGTCCTCAACGCCAAGCAGCACCAGCGTGAGGCCGAGATCGTCGCCCACGCCGGCGAGGCCGGCGCGGTGACGATTGCGACGAACATGGCCGGCCGTGGTACCGATATCCGGCTCGGCGAGGGTGTCACCGAGGCCGGCGGGCTGCACATCGTCGGCACCGAGCGCCACGAGTCCCGCCGTATCGACCGCCAGCTGCGCGGCCGCGCCGGACGTCAGGGCGACCCCGGTTCCTCCAAGTTTTTCCTCTCGCTCGAAGACGACCTCATGCGCCTCTTCGGCGGCGACCGGCTCGGCTCCATCATGGACCGGCTCGGCGTGAAAGAGGGCGAGGTTATCACGCATTCGATGGTCACCAAGGCGATCGAACGCGCCCAGAAGAAGGTCGAGGCCCAGAACTTCGCCATCCGCAAACACACGCTGGAATACGACGATGTCATGAACGTCCAGCGCAAGTGGATCTACGAGCGCCGCCTCGCCGCACTCGAACGGCCCTCGATCAAGGACGAGGTGGTCGAACTGATCGAGCAGGTCCTGCTCGACCTGATCGAACAGAACTGCCCCGAAAAGCAGATTCCCGAGGAATGGAACCTCGCCAATTTCACCGACGAACTCCGCCAGGTCTACCTGCTCAACCTCGAGATCAAGGAAGACGACATCCCTGGCCTGACGCGCGAGACGCTGCACGACCGCGTGCTCGAGGCGGTCATGAATTTCTATAAGCAAAAAGAGGCCGCCTACGGCGACGAGATCATGCGGCAGCTCGAGCGCTACGCCGTGCTCTCGACGATCGACCGCCACTGGCGCGACCATCTCGCCGAGATGGACGAGCTCCGCGCCGGGATCGGCCTGCGCGCCTATCACCAGGGGATGGGCAAGCCGATCGACATCTACAAAAAAGAAGCGTTCCACATGTTCGAGCAGATGATTATCACGATCGACAAGGAGATCGTGAATCTCGTCTATAAATTGCGGGTCAATCTGCCCGAACAGTCGCGCTCCGAGCGGCGGCACCAGCCGATGACGACGCAGAAAGCCGACGCGACCGGGATGGGCATGGCCTCCGGTGAACGCGAGACGGCCGCGGCGGGAGTCGGGCCGACCGGCGGCGCCGGACCGACCGGGGGCGCCGGACCGTCCGGGGGCGGGGGAAGCCCGATGGCGGCGGCGTCGAAAGCCGGCAAGCAGGATCGCACGATCCGTCGGCAGTATCCCAAGGTCGGGCGGAACGATCCCTGCCCGTGCGGCTCCGGCAAGAAATACAAAAAGTGCCACGGGGCCGAGGCGTGAGGACTGCCGTCGGATCACACCCGTCCGCCTGACGGCGTCAGGCCAGGATCCGACAGCACAATTGCAACGACAGATCACCTTCGATGGGCGCCAGAGAAAAGCACCCGCAGGGTGCGTCACCCTGAGCTTTGTCGAAGGGTGACGGCCTTCACAAGTGAATAGCAGGGGAGAGGAACCATGAGCGCACCGCGCCTACTGACAATCATCACCGTTATCATCATCGCTGCGGCTTTAGTCGCACCCAACGCCTCGGCGTGGGACCACCACCGCAAAGGCTTCGTCGCCGGCCTCGGCGCCGGATTCGCCCCGGCCGCCCACCTGACCCGCGACTACGTCGACTACTCCTCCACCGAAACCGGCTTCGCCGGACAGGTCCTTCTCGGCTACGCCTTCACCGACCAGTGGCT
>CAYPYM010000518.1:0-2999 GCA_964414435.1 uncultured Ignavibacteriales bacterium
GCGAGCGCTTTTTCTCCAATCTGGGCGACACCATGACCCAGTACAACGACTACGAACCGGAGGTGGGCTGGGCCCTGTATCCGACCAACGGCGACTCCGACGACTGGGGCTGGGGCGACACGCTGTCGAAACCGCGCATCATCTCGGTGACGGTCGAAATCGGCAACCAGGCCGACGGCTTCTGGCCCGATCCCTCGCGGATACCGCAGCTCGTTCAGGAAAACATCTTCCCGAATGTCTATCTCGCGAAGATCGCCGACGATCCCTACCGGATCGCTCCACCCCGTCCGCCGGTCGCGACCGGTCCCGGGGCGACCGGGTTTGACTATACGATCCACTGGCAGCACCACGACCCGGAAAACCCGGCCGCGAGCTATGCCGTGCTCGAAATGGGCGATCGCACCCGGGCCACCGACGATGCCGAAGACGACTACGGCGACTGGGAGAAAGTTCGCTTCGCGCGCTGGACCACCCGCGCCCACTCGGGCAGTTGGTCGTGGCACGAAAAGGTCGCGGTGAACACTCACCACTGGCTGCTTTCGAACAACCCCTATGAAGTCCGCCCGGGCGACAGCCTGGCGTTCTGGCTCTGGTACGACATAGAGACCTATCAGGACTACTTCTACGCACAGGTTTCCACCGACGGCGGCTATACGTTTACCAATCTGGCGAACAACCTGACAAACAACTTCGATCCGTACAATCAGAACAACGGCAACGGCATCACCGGCCAGTCGGGCGGCTGGGTGCGGGCGGCGTTCAGTCTCGACGCATACACGGGGCAGTTCGTTCTGATCCGACTTGCCTATTTCACCGACGACTACTACAACGGTGAAGGTGTCTATATTGACGATATCGAAAACTGCGACCGCTACGGTCTTGTGGATACGATCGCGACCGGTCTGGCCGACACCAGCCTTACGTTCACTGATCAGCTCTGGGGCGACCGCTGGTATCGGGTCGATGCTGCCGATGCCCAGGGGCAGACATCGGACTGGTCCAATATGGTGTGGGCTCGAGCGGGGGGAGCGGCTATCGCAGGCGACTTCGACGGCGACGGGGAGTTGAACGTCTCCGACATAACCCTGCTGGTCGCCGCGCTGTATCGTGGCGGGCCTCCGGCGGAGCCGGAATTGCGCGCCGATTCCGATTGTTCCGGGGAGATCAACGTGTCCGATCTGACGGTGTTGGTGGCGATGGTCTTTCTGGGCAGGCCGCAGTCCGATAGTTGCTGACTTGTTGCTGCGCCGGACGCTAAGCGATTGCGGCGCACGTTTTTTTTGTCACAAGGCGGTCCAGATAATCTGTTGACAAAGCAAAACCGGCTGTGTTTATTTCCCCCAATGTCGCCCAGCGATTTAGCGTTAAACGCTTTCCGGCGACATAAACGTCTATGGTGAAAGAAACGTGACCTGACAATATCCGGGGATAGGCGAATGAGAAAAACATCTATCGTTGCTGCTGCCTTTATCTTGCTGCTTTTCAGTGGATCTCTTTTTGCACAGGACGAAACCGAGGGACGCGACGTCCTCGAAGTCGCCATGTACGGCGGCGCGGCCATTCCGTCCGGCGGACTCTCCACCTGGACCACCGGCGAAGAATTCGGACAGTCAATCGAGCGCAAGGCGAGAACCGGCTTCAATATCGGTCTCGATATCGGTTACTACCTCAAGCCGAACGTCAACCTCGGCATCAGCCTCATTTACAGCCAGTTCGACGCCGGCGAACCGACCGGCCTGCCCATCGACCCGGCCCTCGACAAGCAGCGCCACCGTCTGTACAACCCGAGCCTGTACCTGAAATACAATTTCGAGGGTGAGTCGAACTTCGTCCCGTTCCTCAAGGTCCGCGCCGGACTGGACAACCCGAAATTCTCGACCTACGTCTACGACAACAACACCAGCCAGTTCAAATTCCGCGAACTGTCCTACGATCCGGCCTTCGCGTTCGGCGCCTCCGCCGGCCTCTTCTACTACACCGCCGACTTCAGCGGCATCTACGTCGAGGCCGGCTATCACGCGGGCCTGACTAAGAACGTCAAGGCGACTTACCAGGACACCGAATACAAGTTCAACGAAAGCACCGGCGTCATCTGGATCAACTTCGGCATCAAGCTGATCGTCGGCTCCGGCTCCTGATCCGAGCAATTGAAATCTACGGCCCGTCGATCCTCGGCGGGCTTTTTTATGCCCTCTCACGAGGGAATTCACTTATATACCGATTATGGCCGCCACAAAAACCAAAGTGCTCATCGTCGACGACGAACCGGCCCAGCGCGACCTGCTCGCCGGCTACCTCGACAGGCAGAATTTCGAGGTCCACACCGCCGAAAACGGCCAGTCCGCGCTCGATATCTACCACAACGTCTTCGCCCCGGTCGCCCTGCTCGACATGAAAATGCCCGGCATGACCGGGATCGAACTGCTCGGCCGCCTTCGCGAGATCAACCCGTTCATTCAGGTCATCATGCTCACCGCCTTCGGCTCGGTCGAAACCGCCGTCGCCGCCATGAAAGCCGGCGCCTTCGACTACCTCACCAAGCCGGTCGAGGATCTCGATGAACTCCTGATCAAGCTGCAGAAAGCGGCCGACCAGAACCGCCTCGTCGCCGATCACACCGCCATGACCGAACGCCTCGCCGAGGTTTTCCCGACCACCGAGATCATCGGTGAGTCGGGCGCCATCAACCAGGTCCGCAAGATGATCTCGCTCGTCGCGCCCAAGGAAGCGACCGTGCTTATCACCGGCGCATCGGGAACCGGCAAGGAACTGGTCGCGCGCGCCATCCACGCCAACTCGGGCCGGGTCGACAACCGCCTCATCGCCATCAACTGCGCCGCCTTCCCCGAGAACCTGCTCGAATCGGAACTGTTCGGCTACGAGAAGGGCGCCTTCACCGGCGCCGACAAAGCCAAGCAGGGACGCTTCGAGCTGGCCGACAAAGGCACGCTCTTTCTCGATGAAATAGGGGAGATGCCGCTTTCGATGCAGGTCAAGCT
>CAYPYM010000519.1:0-2982 GCA_964414435.1 uncultured Ignavibacteriales bacterium
AGTTGTGGAAAGAGCTTGTTTGAGTCGGCGAGAGGCCAATACGAGATTGGGCAGGCGCTCAGTAATCGATCTGATGACAAGAAAGTTCCTGATAGTGTAATTAGAGGCGGATACTCCTTGGTAAAGGATCAATTCGGCAAGATTCATGGTCTATGGTTTTCTAGCATAAAAGACGCTACGGACACAGAAATTGTCTCAGCTGTAGCAGCATACAAAGAACTTCCTCGAACATTTGTTGAACAGGCCGTTGTGGGCGATTATCGAATAGTACCAAATAGATACGATCGCCAGGGAGGATTCTTTATCATGTTTGATAGCGTAAAGGCACCTGGAGAAGAACTGGGCCGTTCGAGCCTGGGTGCTCCCCTGAAGTACATGTGCGCGAGTTGTGGCAAGGAACTCCACTCTGGAACGGGGGCGATACTGAGTGTTGGCAGAGAGTTCTTGGATACATTCTTCGATCACATGGCCAAAAAGGGAATGCAGTGCCCTTCCTGCGGGAAGATCTTCTGCCCGGAATGCAGCTATCAGGCTGACAAGAAGCTCGGCAGGCCCAAGGGAGCTACTGGTGCCACATGCCCATTCTGTCGGGAATCGGGATGCACCAATGGGTCTTAGAGAAACACACATTTGAGATAGCCTCGTATGCCAACATTTCGGTGCAACAAATGCGGAATTAAAATAGCCGTCTCGGTTTACTCTGATGGCAAGCCTGTAGTTCAGAGCAATCCAGAAGATTGGGCGACAGGTTACGCATATTGCGATGTGTGCAATGTTCATTTTTGCAGCAAGTGTGTTGCCTATTCGAGAGTATGCGAAAAGTGCCAAACCCGATTCGCCAAATGGGTAGATGTTGTGAATTGGTATCTTGCGGAAGATCAAAGGAGAGGAACTCGCCAAGTTGTTCTCGAACTACCAGCAGGTGGGGCACAAGCCACAGGGTTTGGCGTGTTAATGAATCCAGTCGAATACATTCGTTCTCAAACCTGGTGCGCAGGCTATTTCGGGACATACAATAGAAAGGGTACATTTCTTCTTGTACGGGCAGACGGTCACGTCGAGAAGCTTAGAGAATGCCCACTTAGAATCGCTTTCGCCTTCTATCGTCAAGCAGCCGGCGGCCTGTTTGGGATATATGTCGCGGCCGAGAATTCTAAGGAGTTGGCCGCGGCTTCACCCACAGGATATGCCGTATTCGAATGCAGTCTCGGACTAGATGCCGACGAATTCATTGATATGATACACGGAGGATTATCCCGCAAGGAAATCCATATGGTTTTCGCTGAAGGGTCCGATCTCAATACTGCGAAAGTGTACGATGGTTCTGGAGAGTTCGTCGAAATGCCCCTGCCCTCGTGTCGCTTCGAGCGGATCTTCCCCGTCCCAGACGACTGTCGCCTTGCACTCAATCATGAGTTTCAAGAACTTCACAATTACCATCTGGCATTGCCATCAAGCAAACGTGACTTCGGCCACTGTATGGAGCAGTTGCGACTCGATTGGCCAATAACGGCACACCCCATTCTTACTCGCGGTATGCAGATCGCAGAAGATCGACCAAGCGATGTAGAGATTCAGGCAGGGCTGGAAGGCACAACACGAAAGCCAGTCTCGGTAGATCGATCATTCATCTCCAATATTCCGGTAATCGGTGCTGCAGGCAAGTGGCTGCGACGTTTAACAACCAGGCCAACTGGCGAGTCGAGTGAAGCCGTGGTGACGTCTTACCGCCGATCACAGGACTTTCAGCAGAAGAAGGTTCGACAGCGAGAAGAAGGGGTGCAAGTCGTAGTCAGAACATTTAGCACTTATCCATCAATCCGCCTTCGATACGTATGCTTCGATGACGACGACCTGTGCACGTTGGTGGCATTTGATCTTCTAAAGGAACAAGAGAGATCTTCGATTCCAGGCGATGTGGAAATAATCATGATTGCCGGTGAATATACGGATATGAAAAGGCAACTGCAGTCGGAGCTGAAGCAGGAGGTCGAGAACATAGCAGATGGTAAACGGGATCACCGACTAATGCATCCAATACAAATCAATCCATCGTTTGGAATTGGTCTGGGAGTGAACATACCACAGCGTGCGCTCAATTATTCCCCGTATCAGAGGTCATTAGTCATTCTGACAGTAGATTCCGATAAGTACCTGCTCAACAGGCTTCTAATGGCCAGTGCCAGTTTCGATATACTCCTATGCGGACATGGGTACCCCATACCCAAAGTCAGGAAAGTGAACTGATGGCGGTGTGGTCGGGCGACATTTGAGTACGGGGGAAGGAACACAACACTAACTGCCAGGCTCCGAAAAAGGGTAACCCTTACACCTGACCTCCCTGCTGGCCGATGGGCGGGTGGCCCACCCTTCGGGTGGGTTTCTCGACTGAGCATGCGGGAGAAAAGCAATCTTGCCAAAACTCCGCCACTATGACCATCTGAATACAGCGCGATTCGTCACGTTTTCATGCTACCGGCGATACCAACTCCTGACGAAGCCGGTAGTGATTGAGACCTTCCTCGAGGCGCTGCAATCGATTCGACAGACATATGACATCCGGCTTTTCGGCTACGTGATAATGCCGGAGCATGTCCACCTTGTCTTGCACCCGCCCGATACCGTGAAACTCGGGCCCGTCATCGGTAAACTGAAATCCAGGTCGGCCGCCGGTGTGATTGCGGCGAATCTCCTGCTGCTACCCCGCGACTGTCTCGTCGAGCGAAACGGTCGGTTACGCCGCGCGTTCTGGCAAGCGAGGTGTTACGATCACAACTGCCGCACGCCCGAGACGGTGACGGAGAAGATTAACTATTGTCATATGAATCCCGTGAAGCGTAAATTGGTGCAGGAGCCGGGTCGGTGGCGCTGGTCGAGCTACAGCTGGTATGCGGGGAGGAAGGATGTTCCGATTGAGATCGATACGATTGACGCCGTGGGGCAGAATTCACAATACCCCACCTGAAAGGTGGGCCACCCGTC
>CAYPYM010000520.1:0-2976 GCA_964414435.1 uncultured Ignavibacteriales bacterium
AGGTCACGCGGCGCAGATAGACATTGCAGCGCACAATCACGGCACCGAACAGTCGCAGGAGTCGTGGCTGACACTTGGGGTGTGCCCGGACAGTCTATGCGACACACCGACACTGATCGATTCGATCGACATCCCGCCGTTCGCAGCGGGCGATACCTTCAACCTGAGCGTGCAATATACGTTTGCAGCCACGTACACCGAGCTTGTGGCAAGTCTGCCGCCTGACGACCGCTCCGCCAACAACCGCGTCTCATTCGTCGTACCCGGCGGCGACTACCCGCCGCTGCTGCTCTCGGAGTTTCTCGCCAACCCCGTCGGCGCCCTGGAAACGGAATGGATTGAACTCTACAACCGCGCCGACAGCGCGGTCGACCTCTATGGCTGGCGAATCGGTGATAGCCGCACGACTGCGCCGGTTGCACTCGAACCGGGCACGGTGCTCGACGCCGGCGGCTATGCCGTTCTGGCCGACGACTCCGTTTCATTCCGACAATTCTACCCGGACATCGGCGCGTTGATCTTTCAGCCGTCACCGTGGCCGACCCTGAACAACTCCGGCGATTCGCTTCGCCTGATCGGGCCCTTCGATATCGAGGCCGACCGGTTCTCGTACACGACCTGCTCCGACTCTAACCGTACCTGGTGCCGGTCGCTTGAAATCGACCCGCCCTCCGCCTGGGGCTTCTCCCGTTCCGATGGCGGCACGCCGGGAGAGGCAAACGTGGTGACACTCCCCGGCGACGAGAACGCCATAAACCTGCACCTCCGACCGAGAGTTTTCTCGCCCGGCCGTGACGGTGACATCGTCACTATCGCCCTTGACGGGGCGCTATCGGCTACTGTGTACATCTTCGACCGGCAGGGGCGAGTCGTGCGGAGTTTCGGATCGGTCAGCGAATCGGTCGAGTGGGACGGTCGCTCCGACAGCGGCCGACGGTTGGTCGTCGGGCCGTACATCGTGGTCGCTGAATCCGGATCGGGCGAGTCGGCCCGGGAAGTAGTGGTGATCGCCCGATGAAAACTTTCCGCCCGCTTGCAGTCGCGCTCCTTGTGGTCATCATTGCCTCCGGCGCAGCCGCGTTCGACCTCGACGGCCGCCTTGACCTCGGAATCGAACGAGTCAGCCTGCTACGCTCCAGCTCGGCGATGGATGTCGTTTCGCTGCCTCTCGCAGCAATTTCGCCGGGCGACTGGCGGATCGATCTCGGCGGGATCCGCCGTTACGATCTCAGCGAACTGGATCAGTTCTACGCGGCGGCGGCCCATCGGATCGGCTCGTTTACGCTCGCGCTTGGCGTCAGCCAACTTGGCGATGCCGACCTGTATGCCGAGCGCACCGGCGTGCTCTCGTTCGGCTGGCAACTGTCGCGCTGGTCGCTCGGTGCGAAGTGGTCGGCACGGCACGTGTCGTTCGGCGAAGGGTATTCGTCTTTGTCAACGGCTTCCGTAGGGTTTGCCGCAGCGTTTTGCTCCGGCCGTTTCGCTCTGGCCATCGCGGCCGACAACCTGACCGAACCGAGATACTACGACGGCGCCGTCCCGTTCGACGATACTTACATGCTTCATGTCGAGTTGGCCGGGCCGGGTGAGTACATATTCGGCGGAAGCGTGACTGTCGAACAGGACGAGCGGCCCCGGTTCGGTCTCGGCCAGCGGTTCGATCTTGAGCCGGCCGGCCGGTTATTCTGGTCGATTGCAACGGCGCCGTTGACGCATGCGCTCGGAGGTGATATTATGTACCACGGCAGCCGGCTGGCGTATTCGGTATCGTACCATCCGACCCTCGGGCTGTCGCACCTGTTTTCCATCGGCTGGACTATTGGCGGAAAGCGCACCTGAATGAGTGACTCGTTATTGACCCGCGAGGAAATCGAGGCCCGTGAAACCGCGACTCTGGCGCCGTATGCGGCGACCGCGGCGAGTTCACGCGGGCGGACCTTTCCTCAGGACCAGCACCCGCTGCGGACCGTCTTCCAGCGCGACCGCGACCGGATCGTGCATTCGGCCGCGTTTCGACGGCTCGAATACAAGACGCAGGTATTCATTCCGCACGAACGCGACCATTACCGCACCCGTCTGACTCATACGATCGAGGTTGCCCAGATCAGCCGTACGCTCGCCCGCAATCTTCGCCTCAACGAAGACCTGGCAGAGGCGATCGCGCTCGTGCACGATCTCGGTCACACGCCGTTCGGACATTCAGGCGAGGATGTCCTCTCCGGTCTCCTCAAGGACGCCGGCGGGTTCAATCATAACCGCCAGACTCTCCGCATTGTCGATCTCCTCGAACAGCGCTATCCCGAACACCCCGGCCTGAATCTCACCTACGAGGTCCGCGAGGGAATCGTCAAGCATGAGACCTCGGTGAAGATCGAGCTGCCCGAATTCGAAGACAGCCGTCAGCCGACCCTCGAGGCGTCGCTGGTCGACATGGCCGATGAGATCGCATACAACGCCCACGATATCGACGACGGTCTGTCATCGGGGTTGATCACGTTCGACGGAATGAGGAAGCGGCCGTTCTGGGAGTACTTCGGACTCGATAAGGAAGGCTCGTTTGCATCGCTCAAGGCCGACCAGCAGCGTTACGGATTCGTGCGGCGGTTGATCGATCGGGCCGCGACCGACCTGATCAACGAGACGCGCCGACGGATCGAGCAGTTCGGTATCCGCGATCTCGACTCGGTGCGGCACAGTGGACGGAAAATCGCGCACTACTCCGAGACGATGCACGAGGTCGTGCACGACATCAAAGATTTCCTCTTCGTCAATCTCTACCGCCATCCCCGGTTGCGGGCGATGTCAGACCGGGCGCGCCTTATCATGGAAGCGATTTTTGTCCGATTGCTGGAGAAGCCCGATCTGTTACCGGATCGCTTTCGCGAGATGCTCCTGACCGAGTCGACCGAGATCGTCATCGCGGATTACATCGCCGGTATGACCGATCGCTTCGCCGTAAAGGTGTACGAGGACCTG
>CAYPYM010000521.1:0-2974 GCA_964414435.1 uncultured Ignavibacteriales bacterium
AGAAGCCTGCCACGCCGCCGCCGCCGCCACCCAGGAAGAAGCCTGAGTAGCAAACGCGAAGCAGACAAGAGGGAATGGGACAAGCGGCTTGCGAATCCGTCTGGCCGTACGTCTCCGCGCTTTCGCCAAGCAACAAGAAGCCCGGCAGATGAGGACATCTGCCGGGCATTTGCATCATACGCCCATCACTGCGCGGCAGATGTTCTCATCTGCCGCACAGCGTGTAGCGTCTACTTCGCGTCGATAATCGCCTCGGCCTCCGCCTTGTCGACATCCATCACGTACGTGATCCCGCTTACCTGTTCCGCATCGTGCGTCAGGGCGCAGATATCATCGCGCGTGATATGCTCGGTCGAGAACTTGCGGTTGCCGGCCATGAGCTGACGAAGCCCCTGCGACAGCCGCTCGTAGTAGGTGTACAGGCCGAGCGCGCCGGTCGGGATCCGATCGAACTCGTCGTCACCCAGCTCCTGGCGAAGCCCGTGCGCCGTCACGAAGATCTCGTCCTTGGTCTGGCCGAACCGTTCGACATAGACCGGAAGCTGCTGCTGGTCGATCGTGCGGCCGATCGTCTTGCCGACCATCGCCGCCGCGATCGGGCCGCGGGCCATGCCGATCAGGCGGACAAAGGGCGCCCCGATCGCCAGACCCTTGTAGATCTGGTCCTCGAACGT
This sequence comes from uncultured Ignavibacteriales bacterium, assembly GCA_964414435.1. Taxonomy (GTDB): domain Bacteria; phylum Zixibacteria; class MSB-5A5; order GN15; family FEB-12; genus JAGNLV01. The sequence continues at coordinate 675 of CAYPYM010000521.1, forward strand.
GAAGCCGCCGGCCAGGGCGATTGTCGGGATATGTGCCCCCTTGGCTTTGAGCTTCGTGCAGTACTCGTACACCAGCGAATGCAGCTCGACCGGCGGAATACCCCACTCGTTCATCATCCGCCACGGGCTCATCCCGGTGCCGCCGCCGGCGCCGTCAATCGTGAGCAGGTCGAGGTTGTACTTCGAGGCGTACTTGATCGCGCGGGCGAGATCGCTCGGACGGTAGGCGCCGGTCTTCAGGAAGACGTACTTGGCGCCGGCGTCGCGAAGTTCCTTCACCCGGTGGGCGAAGCCTTCCTCGCTGACCATGCCGACGCGCGAATGGCGCTCGAATTCCTTGAAAGCGCCCCGCTTGAACGCATCGATCACGTGCGGGTCGGTCGGGTTCGGCAGCACGACATAGCCGCGCTCATAGAGCAACTGGGCTTTCTTGAGGTCGCGGATCTTGACCTCGCCGCCGATATTCTTCGCGCCCTGCCCCCACTTCAGCTCGACACACTGCACGCCGAGCTTCTGGATGGCGTATTCCTGCACCCCGAGCCGGGTGTCCTCGACATTGGCCTGCACGATAATCGCGCCGTAGCCGTCGCGCTGGTGATCCTGGTACAGTTTCACGCGGCGCTTCAGGTCGACCGTGTCGACCGCCTTGCCGTTTTCGATCGTCGATTCGACATCCATCCCGACCACGTTCTCACCGATCGTGAGGCCGGTGCCGGCGAGGGCCGAGCCGATCGCGAGGCCTTCCCAGTTGTTCTTGGCGACATCGGTCGAGCCGATACCCGGGATGATCCACGGGAGGCGGAACTTGATCCCCTTGTCGTGCCCGAAGTGCACTTCGAGATTGACGTTGGGGAAAATCGCCTTGTCGCTGTCGGCGTCGATACCGTGGGCGCCGACCGCCGTTCCCATGATGTTGAAGTGCGAATAGTCGACCGGGTAGGTCTTCTCGCCGGCCGTGGTGATGACGCCGAACGGCTGCGGGTAGATGACTTCGTGGCCGCGATAGGCGGATTTGCCGATCTCGCACATGCCGATACAGCCGTCGACACAGGTCACGCACATCCCCGAGGTCGGGACCACGGAGTGTTCGGTGCGGTTTTTGGTCAGCGTCGCCGCCGATGCGTTTACTCGTGTAAGCGACATGGTATTCTGTCCTCCTGTTATGTTCAATCTTTCCTGATTTCGCAAGCCACACACGGATCCATGTAACACATCATGTCATGGAACCGCTCTTTCTCCGCGCAGGGCGGCGCCAGGTTGGCACAGCCGCCGCAGATCGCCTTATCCGGTTCGGTGAACGTACACCGGAGTTCGCAGGCCGGGCAGACGTAGATGCAGCCGCCGCACTGACGGCAGACCTCCGACTTGATGTCGAACGGTGTCCCGATCGAGCGGTTTTCGCCGCGTCCCCGGAAGCCGATCGCCTTGGCCATCATCTGCTCTTCGCACATCCGCACGCAGCGGCCGCAGAGGATGCAGTCCTCGTGTTCCTGCCGGAACCGCTGCTGGCGCACCTCGTGCGCGGAGGCGATATCCTGAATCGTTTTCGACTGCGGGCACGACGCCAGCAGCAATTCGATAATCATCCGCCGCGCCTTGAGCACGCGCCGCGAGGCGGTCCGGACCTTGAGGCCCTCCTGCACCGGGTAGGTGCACGAGGTGACCAGTTTCGCGGCCGGTCCCACGCCGATCTCGACCACGCAGAGGCGGCAGGCGCCGTAGGGCGTCAACCCCTCCATGTGGCAGAGCGTCGGTATCGGGAATCCGAGAAACTGGGCCGCCTCGAGGATGGTGGAGCCGTCCTCGATCGATACCTGCAATCCGTTTATTTCAAGCGTGACCATAATGTCAACCTCCAGTCACTGCTGTCGTCGTTTCCTGGCGGGGCGCCCCGGTCGTTTCGGGCGTCGTGAACTCGAGATCGCACCGCAGGCAGCGCTTCGCCTCGCGGTACGCCTCGTTGATCGAAAGCGCCACCTCGACCTCCGCGAAGTTCCGCTTGCGCCATTCGGCCGGAGCGCGCGGCGTTTCGACCCGGTCGAGCATCGGCAGCTCTTCGGCTGTGCCGTCGGTCGGCGGGACATACACCCGCGGCAGCGTCGGACGGCTTGGCTGCGTCATCTCGACTTTGCGCACGTAGCGGTCGATCATCACGGCCGCCTTCTTCCCGGCCGCGATCGCATCGACCACCGTGTTCGGCCCGGTGACGACGTCACCCGCGGCAAATACGCCGGCGCGGTTGGTCAAGAGCGTCTTGTCGTCGATCCGGACCGTCTTCCAGTCGGTGACCTCGATCCCGC
>CAYPYM010000522.1:0-2973 GCA_964414435.1 uncultured Ignavibacteriales bacterium
TTCGTGAAGGCGGCCGCACGGTCGGCGCCGGCGTTGTCGCCGAAGTTATAGAATAGATTGTGAAAGCGTAGAAACGCCATGAACGTACAGAAGATTCGCATCAGGCTCAAAGCGTACGATCACTACGCTCTGGACCGGTCGACCAAGGAGATCGCGCAGACGGTGCTCCGGACCGGCGCCCGGATCGTGGGTCCCGTGCCGCTTCCGACGAAACGGACGGTGTACACGGTGAACCGCTCGCCGCACGTCGACAAGAAGTCGCGCGAGCAGTTCGAAACGCGTGTCCACAAGCGGCTGATCGATATCTATGAGTCCACCCCGCAGACCGTGGACGCGCTGATGAAGCTTGATCTGCCGGCCGGCGTGGACGTGGAGATCAAAACCTGATCGGAAGGGCAGCTATGAAGGAAATACTGGGTAAAAAACTCGGCATGACGCGCGTCTTCGCCGAGACCGGGGAAGCGATTCCGGTGACGGTCATTCAGGCCGGCCCGTGTCCCGTCGTGGCGAAGCGTACCGTGGCAAAACACGGTTACGAGGCCCTGCAGGTCGGGTTCGGTGAAAAGACCCGCGGCGTCAACAAGCCGATGAAGGGCCATTTCGACAAGGCCGGGGTGGAGCCGACGCATCATCTCCGCGAACTGAAGTTCGAAGACGACTCGATCGAAGTCGGCGCCGTCCTGACCGTGAGCATGTTCAAGGTCGGCGACAAGGTCGACGTGAGCGGCGTCTCCCGCGGGCTCGGCTTCGCCGGCGGCATGAAGCGCCACCACTTCCAGGGTGCGCAGACAACCCACGGTCAGTCCGACCGCTGGCGCGCCCCCGGTTCGATCGGTCAGTCGTCCTACCCGTCGCGCGTCTTCAAGGGCACGCGTATGGCGGGCCGGCTCGGCCGGGACAAGGTCACCGCCATGAACCTGCGCGTGGTGAAGGTGATCGAAAACGAGAATCTGCTGTTGGTCAGGGGCGCCGTGCCCGGCCACCGCGGCGCGATTCTGAAAATTCGCACGACCAATCGCGGCAAGTAACGGATACTGACAAATGAACGTGAAAGTCTACAATCAGGATGGTCAGGAAGTCGGGACGGTGGAGCTGAAGTCCGAGGTGTTCGGGATCGAGCCGAACGAGGGCGTCGTGCACCAGTACATCGTCAACTACCTCGCGCGTCAGCGCCAGGGCAACTCCTCGACCAAGACCCGTCGCGACGTCCGCGGCGGCGGCCGCAAGCCGTGGAAGCAGAAAGGGACCGGCCGCGCCCGGTCCGGCACGATCCGCTCGCCTCTGTGGCGTGGGGGCGGTACCGTTTTCGGTCCCGAGCCGCGTCTGTACGGTTCGAAGTTCCCGAAGCGGATGAAACGCCTCGCCATGCAGTCGATCTTCTCCGACAAGGCCTCGGCCGAACGCATCCGCGTCATCGACGACATCAAGCTCGAGACGCCCAGGACCAAAACGGTCGTCGAGATGCTCCAGAAGCTCGAACTGGCCGGCAAGAAGTGCCTCTTCCTGCACGAGGGGCAGAACGACAGCCTGCCGCTGTCCTGCCGCAACCTGCCGAAGGTGAAATACTGCCGGGCCGCGCTGGCCAACGGCTATGACGTTCTCGACGCCGACTTCCTCGTGTTCACGAAGGCCGGTCTCGAGAAGGTCGGGGAGGTGTTCGCGTGAGCCAGGATCCCCGCACGATTATCAAGTCGCACATCCAGACCGAGCGGTCGACGATGCTGCGCGAGACAAACAACGAGTACGTCTTCGAGGTCGACAAGCGTGCCAACAAGCACATCATCAAGGTGGCCATCGAAAGCGCGTTCAAAGTCAAGGTCGACTCGGTTCGGACGATGATCATGCCCGGCAAGCTGCGGCGGATGGGCCGCAACGAGGGCAAGTCGCCGACGTGGAAGAAGGCGGTGGTCCGCCTCAAGAAGGGCGAGTCGATTTCAATGTTCGAGAATGTTTAGGGTTTAAGGTTGGTGGTCACTCATGGCTGTTAAGAAGTTTCGTCCCGTTACACCCTCGCTCCGGTTCCGGACCGTCCCGACCTTCGAGGAACTGACCTCGTCGGTGCCGGAAAAGTCGCTCCTGGAACCGTTGCGCAAGAGCGGCGGTCGCAACAACAAGGGCCGCGTCACAGCCTTCTGCCGCGGCGGCGGCCACAAGCGCTTCTACAGAAAGGTTGACTTCAAGCGCAATAAGCACGATATTCCGGCCCGCGTCGCGTCGATCGAATACGACCCGAACCGCTCCGCCCGGATCGCGCTGCTGCACTATGTCGACGGCGAGAAGCGCTACATCCTGGCGCCCCACGGTCTGGAAGTCGATATGCGCATCGTCGCCGGACCCGAGGTCGACGTCCGGGTCGGCAACGCGATGCCGCTGTCGAAGGTGCCGCTGGGCACCAACGTGCATAATGTCGAGATGCGCCCCGGCAAGGGCGGCCAGATGGTCCGCTCGGCCGGCTCGTTTGCGCAGCTCGTCGCCCGCGAGGGCAAAGTCGCCATTTTGAAGATGCCGTCGGGCGAGGTCCGCAAGGTGCCGGTCGAGTGCTACGGTACGATCGGCCAGGTCTCGAATCTCGACCACAAAAATATTAACTGGGGCAAGGCGGGCGCGTCCCGCTGGCGCGGCCGCCGTCCGTCGGTGCGCGGCGTCGCCATGAACCCGATCGACCACCCGATGGGCGGCGGTGAAGGACGCAGCAGCGGCGGCCGTCACCCCTGCACCCCGTGGGGCAAGCCGACCAAGGGGTACAAGACCAGAAGCAAGCGGAAATCGAACGACCATCTGGTCCAGGATCGCAGATCAAAGGTTTAGTAGTTAACGGAGAACGATAGATGCCTCGATCACTGAAAAAGGGACCATTCGTAGAAGCCAAGCTGCAGAAGCGGGTGGAAGCGCTCAATGAGCGCGGGGACAAGAAGGTCGTGAAGACCTGGTCGCGCCGCTTGGGGTGACTCCCGAAAAAATCCTTCAAAAAGG
>CAYPYM010000523.1:0-2967 GCA_964414435.1 uncultured Ignavibacteriales bacterium
GCACGCCGGCGGCCGAGAGGGCCTCGGTCGGCATGCGGCGCCCGCCGGTCAGCGTCTCGACCACCTCTTCTTTCCACGACCGCATCCTGTCGAGATCGATCTTCGGTCTCGCAAACGTCACCCCCCACGCGCTCGCCTCGGCCGATTCGTTGATCAGCTTGGCCACGTGGAGGAGCGCTTTCGACGGAATACATCCCCGGTACAGACAGACCCCGCCCGGGTTGACATCGGGATCGATGAGGGTCGTTTCCATTCCCAGATCGGCGGCCAGGAATGCGGCGGCATAGCCGCCCGGACCCCCGCCGATCACAACAAGCTTCGTGGCACTGGTATCTTCAGACATTGTCTCGTTCCATTCGGTTCGTTTGCCGGTTCGCGCTAATCCAGATGGAGCACGAACGGATTTTCGAGCGCCTCGGTCACCCAGCGGAGAAACCGCGCGGCGTCGGCGCCGTCGATTATGCGATGATCGTACGACAGCGAGAGCGGCAGGATCGTTCGCGGCCGGAACTCGCCGTCGATATACACCGGTTCGACCGTCGACCGGCTCACGCCGAGAATCGCCGCCTGCGGCCAGAGCACGATCGGCGTGAAATTCGTTCCGCCGATACTCCCCTGGTTGGAGATCGTAAACGTGCCGCCCTCGAGTTCGTCCGGCTTGACTTTCTTGTTGCGGGTCCGCTCGGCGAGTTGCTTGACCTCGACTGCGAGATCGGTGATGCTTTTCTTGTCGACATCGCGAATCACCGGCACGAGCAGCCCCCGGTCGGTATCGACCGCCATGCCGATATGCACGTAGTTTTTGTAGATGAGCTGGCCGGAAGCCACATCGAGACTCGCCCCGAACCGCGGGTACTTGCGCAGCGCGATCGCCATGACCTTGAGAACGACCGAGGTGACGGTCAGCTTGCCGCCCACCCGTTCGACCGCCTTGCCGTGTTTCTCGATGAATTCCATCAGCGAGGTGATATCGGCCCGATCGAACTGGGTGACATGCGGCACCGTGTTCCACGACACCGCCGTGCTTTCCGCCGTGACCCGGCGAACGGTCGAAATATCCTCGCGACGGATCTCGCCCCAGCGGCTGAAATCGGGCAGTTGTCCGCCGGCCGCCCGGACCGGACCGGTGCCGTTAACCGTGGCGCCTTTGACAACACCCTTGACGTAATCCTTGACATCATCCATGGTGATCCGCCCGCCCGGACCGCTTCCGGTGATGTTGTACACATCGGCCCCGAGCTCGCGAGCGAGGCGCCGCACCGAGGGCGACGCCGGCGCCGGCTTGCGCAGCGGCGGCATATCGTCGAAGCCGTCCTCTACCGTCGCAGCCGGCTTGCGCGCCGGAGTCGGAGCGGCTGCCGGCTGTTTGGCGACCGGGCGTTCTTCTTCCACTTTCGTCGCCTCAGCAGGTGCTTCTTCAGCCTTCTTCGGCTCCCCGGCCGGCTCCGGTTTTGGCTCGGGCTTTGGCTCTGGTTTCTTCTCCGGCTCCGGCTGTTTTTTCTCGGCCGGTTCGTCTTTCGGGACCACCCCGCGACCCTGCGTGTCGATCTTTGCGATCACCGCCCCGATCTTCACCGTGTCGCCGTCCTTGACGAGAATCTCGGTGATCCGGCCGGCATCGGGCGACGGGATCTCCACCACCGCTTTGTCGGTTTCGAATTCGATGATGCCGTCGTCGACCTTGACGAGGTCACCCTTGGCGACGAGGATGTTGACCACCTGCCCCGATTCGATTCGCTCACCGACCTCCGGAATCCGTATCTCTTTTATCATCGCACATCCTCACGTTACATCAGAAGGGGGTTGATCCGTTCGGGGTCGATCTTGAAATCCTTGAGCGCCTTCTTCACGACCTTGGCCTCGACCTTGCCCTCACGGGTGAGTGCCGAAAGCGCCGCGATCGTGATGAAGCGCGCATCGACCTCGAAGAAGTCGCGCAGCGAGGCGCGCGATTCGCTCCGCCCGAATCCGTCCGTGCCGAGCGGCACGAGCGGGCCCGGCAGCCACTGGGCCACCGAGGTCGGCAGCGCCTTGACATAGTCCGATGCCGCCACGAACACCCCCTGCTCATCCTTGAGCGCCTCGGTCAGGTACGGTGTCCGGGCCGGTTTATCGGGGTGAAGCATGTTCCAGCGCTCGGTGTCGACACCGTCGCGGTACAGCTCCTTGTAGCTCGTCACGCTCCAGACATCGGCGGCGACGTTGTATTTCTCTTCGAGCATCTCCTGCGCCTTGAGCACCTCGTTGAGGATCGTGCCGCTGCCGAGCAGATGCGCTTTGTATTTCGCCTGTTTTTTCGACGATTTCTTGAACCGGTAGATGCCCTTGATAATGCCCTCCTCAACGCCATCCGGCATCGGCGGCATCGTATAGAATTCGTTCATCACCGTGAGATAGTAGAAGACGTCCTCGCCGTCGTGGTACATCCGGTGGATACCGTCGCGGATAATCACGGCCAGCTCGTAGGCGTAGGCCGGATCGTACGCCTTGATCGTCGGGTGGGAGTAGGCGATCAGGTGGCTGTGGCCGTCCTGATGCTGCAGTCCCTCTCCGGCGAGGGTCGTCCGGCCGGAGGTGCCGCCGAGCAGGAAGCCGCGGGCCTTGATATCGCCGGCCGCCCAGATCAGATCGCCGATCCGCTGGAATCCGAACATCGAATAGAAAATGAAGAACGGAATCATATTGAGGCCGTGGTTCGAGTACGCCGTACCGGCGGCGATAAACGAGGACATCGCGCCCGCCTCCGTGATCCCCTCTTCGAGAATCTGACCGTCGACCGCCTCCTTGTAGTACAGCAGGCTCTCCTTGTCGACCGGCTCGTAGTTCTGCCCGACATGCGAGTAGATGCCGACCTTGCGAAACAGCGATTCCATCCCGAACGTCCGCGCCTCGTCGGGTACGATCGGCACGATCAGCTTGCCGATCTCCTCGTCGGCGAGGAGCTTCGACAGGAGATGGACAAACACC
>CAYPYM010000524.1:0-2958 GCA_964414435.1 uncultured Ignavibacteriales bacterium
GGGAATCCAGCGGCTCTGTTGCTCCTCGCAGGAATCCAACGACAAGCCGTGGGCCACCCAGCCGTCTCTCTTAAGGTCGGCCATACTTTCTATTGGATATCCGGCTCCAAGATCTTACATTGATGAATCTCAAGTGGTGCCCCCGCCCGGGCGGTTGCTATCACAACCGAGAAGCGTGATACATACTTGATAGCACGTGACGGTGAATCGTGGACTTTGGCCAATACCTGCAATACGTCAGTAGTTCCATCATTGTCCTGGCAGCGATAGCCGGCGGCCTCTGGACCCTGTACCGATTCAGGCGGCTACGCGAGGCAAAGAAAGCTCTCCGGCTCAACATCTATTGTCGCTCGATCTCGACCGCCGGCGGCGTGCTTCTCGATGTGACAATCGAGCCGCTGAATACGGGCACGGTTCCCATATACATCACCGATACGAATATAGACGAATGTAAAGTGGAAGTATGGTCGGTGGCTCCTGCCACTGTCGACGTCGAGATCCTAAGCGGTGGCTCCCATACTGGCGCGGCAGTGGATCCCATCAAATATCTCCTGGATTATCGCGAGTGGGAAGAAGAGAAAGATCCCATTATTCTGGAGCCGTCAGTACCGTGCGAGGTGACCGGTCATGCGTTGGTACATTTGCTCGGAACCCCCTTCGTGTTGCTCAAAGCAGTGCTGGTGGATTCGGAAAACACCCGATGGCGATCAAACCTGTTTGTGGATACTCGGAATACGGAGTAGGCCCCTGAGCGTTGCCCCGAAGCTCGTCGGAACGTAGCCGCCCACATCAGCCCCCCGGGGACACAAACCGCTCTCCCATAATGAGACTCATAGCAACGAGAAGCAAGTATATCGCGGCAATCCACACGGCGACTTCAATCCTCCGTCGCTTGATTGGCTTCTCGAAATCGAATAGGGGACCGTACCTTTTCTCGGGAAGGCGCAGGACTTTCGCAAGAATACTCGTCATGCCCAGGCCAAGCTCGATTGCAGCATAGAACAGGACCGCAACTATCACCAGCTCGATGTAATACCAGAAATGCAACATCGCTCCCCCCCTTCGGATCTCAGGTCAAGCCCCTTTCGGAAATTGCGTAATGCCGCCGGCCGTTCTCAGATATCGATCTTCCCTTTCCAGGCCGTATACAACACCAGCGCGAGAAATATGATCACGGCGAATACAACAAACGACTTGAAACCCGACTCAACCTCTTCATCCTTGATCGGCCATTCGGAGGACTGCGCCGTTCGTCGACTGGAGAACATCCACGGTACAAGCCTCCACCCGACCGAATTTCTGACATGTCAGGCCAGACTGACGAGCAGCGCGATAACAATCAACTTGATGTAGTACCAGACTTCCGCCATTCACTCCTCCGCAGCGATGCTGAATCAGCGATGCGAGCGAATCGGGTTGGCTCGCCCCCCCTCACGCCCCCTGCGTATACCGCTCCAGAAACTCCTTCCGAAACGCCTCGAACCGCCCCTCCACAATCGCCTTGCGGATCCCCCGCATCAGATGCTGATAAAAATACACCGAATGATACGTCGCCAGCACCATCCCCGTGATCTCCGACTGATTGTACAGATGACGGATATACGCCCGGCTGTACCGACGGCAGACCTTGCAGTCGCAGTTCGGGTCGAGCGGACGGTCATCCTGCGCGTTCTCGGCGTTGCGATAGGTCAACTGCCCCTCCGAGGTAAACACGTTCCCAGTGCGGGCGTTGCGGGTCGGCAGGACGCAGTCGAACATGTCGATCCCGTATGACACCGCCATCAGAACATCCTCCGGATACCCCACCCCCATGAGATAGCGCGGACGGTCCTCCGGCAGATACTCGATCGTGTGCGCCAGCATGTCCTCCATCTCGGCCTTGCTCTCCCCCACCGAAAGCCCGCCGATCGCATACCCCGGCAGGTCGAGCGAGACGATCCGCTCGGCCGATTCGGTGCGAAGGTCCTGATACGTCGACCCCTGCACAATCCCAAAGAGCCGGAGGCTCTTTTGTTCTTTCTCCGAGAGGGCAGTGTGTGCGGAGACGCACCGCTTCGCCCAGTCATAGGTGCGCCGCACGCCGACCGTCGCTTCCTCGCGCGTCGCCGGATACGCCACGCACTGGTCGAACGCCATGATGATATCGGCGCCGATCGCGTGCTCGACCTCCATCACCCGTTCCGGCGTGAACATATGTTTACTACCGTCATGGTGCGACCGAAATTCAACGCCGTCGTCGGTGATTTTCAATTTGTCTTTGAGCGAGAATATCTGATACCCGCCGCTGTCGGTCAGGGTCGGTTTGTGCCAGCCGTTGAACGACGCCAGCCCGCCCATCGCGGCGATCGTCTCGGGCCCCGGCCGTAGATAAAGATGATAGGTGTTGCCGAGAATGATCTCGGCGCCGATCTCCTCGAGATCCTCGCAGGTCATCGCCTTGACCGCGCCCGAGGTGCCGACCGGCATGAACGCGGGTGTCTGGAACGTGCCGTGCGCGACCGTGATTTCGCCGCGCCTCGCTTTGTCGTCGGTTGTTTTGGGAGAATAGATCAGATCGGTCACGTCCGTTATCCTAACAAAATCTCAATCGCCTCTTCGAGCGTGCTCACCCCGCTCACCGTCATTCCCGCCTCCTTCACCTGCGCGACATTCACCGACGGCACCACGGCGCTCGTGAACCCCATCTTTTTCGCCTCGTTGATCCGGCGATCAACCATCGTCACCCCGCGCACCTCGCCCGACAAACCGACCTCGCCGATCACCATCGTCTGCGGATCGACTACGCGGTTCTGCAAACTCGACGCGATCGCGATCAGCATCGGCAAATCGAGCGCCGGCTCACTGAGCCGAAGCCCGCCGGCGATCGACACAAACACGTCGTTGGTCGCCATCGGATAACCCGCCTTCTTTTCCAGAATCGCCAGCAGCAGCGCGAGCCGCTTGTTGTCGATCCCCCCG
>CAYPYM010000525.1:0-2953 GCA_964414435.1 uncultured Ignavibacteriales bacterium
GAGCCGAATCTGATCGATCGCCTGATTGAACCTTCCCTGCTCCGGTCCGATCTTGATGAGGGCGAGGATGCGCAGGATCGGGATGCCCGCGCGGTACATCGTCGTGAAACTGCCGGTGAACATGATCAGTCGTTCATAGAGCGACCCGCGAAGGAGCCCCATCAGTACGCCGCCCCGCCGACCCGAGCTTTCCTCGACCTTGATCGGGATCAATTGCTCCTCGGCCAGGTGGGCCAGCACCTGCTCCGGCGTATCGGCGGTGATAGTGCCTGTCACCGTCTCGCCGTCGCTCTGCGCCGCGCGGTACTTATAGCGGGTCTGCATGAATCGTCCTCACGCCGGGCGCCTCGACCGGAGAGAAGTCCTCGACATTCGAGGTTTCCTTGAGCAACTCCTCCAGACAGATCAGCCCGGCGTTCACCTTGTCGAGACCCGCTTCGAACAGCGGCAGATAACCGCCCTGCCGGGCCGCCTTCTTGATCTGCCCCAGCGATGCTCCCTGCATAATCAACTCGCTGAGCTGCGGCGTAACCTCCACGAACTCGAAAATCCCGGTCAGTCCCTTGAATCCGGTGCCCTTGCACTTCGGGCAGCCTTCGCCCTTCCTGAACTCGATATGGGCCTGCCGGTCCAGCAGCCCCGCCCGAAGGAGCACCGACTCCGACGGCGTATACGGTACGAGGCAGTCGGGGCAGTTCAGCCGCACCAGCCGCTGGGCCAGGACACCCTGGAGCGCCGAGGCAACGAGATACTGCTCGATTCCCATGTCGAGCAGCCGCGCAATCGCCGACGGCGCGTCGTTGGTATGAATCGTCGAAAAGACCGTGTGGCCGGTCAGCGATGACCGGATCGCCATCCGCGCCGTTTCCGTATCGCGGATCTCACCGATCATGATCGTGTCGGGATTCTGCCTGAGTATCGCCCGAAGGCTCGCCGGAAACGTCAGTCCCGCCTTCTCGTTAATCTGAATCTGAATGATCAGTGGCAGCGAATACTCGACCGGGTCCTCGACCGTGATGATGTTTTTCTCGACCGAGTTGATCTCGTGCAGGGTGGCGTAGAGGGTAGAGGTCTTACCGCTCGACGTCGGCCCGGAGATGAGGATCAGCCCCTCCGGCTTGTGAATGATATTCTGCCAGGCGCTCTCGAGGATATCACCGAACCCGAGCTGCCGGAACGTCAGCAGCAGGTTGCGACGGTCGAGCAGGCGGATCACGATCTTCTCACCGTGGATCGTCGGCAGCGTGGAAACACGAAGGTCGACATTGGCCCCGTCGACCATCATGAGGAACCGACCATCCTGCGGCACCCGCTTCTCGGAGACATCCAGATTGGCCGCGATCTTCACCCGCGAGATCAGCTCGTTCTGCATCGACTTCGGCGGCGCCGCCTCCTCGCGCATCACACCGTCCACCCGATACCTGATCCGAAGGCGGTTTTCTTCCGGCTCGATATGAATGTCCGAGGCCCGGTCCTTGACCGCCCGCTGAATCATCAGGTTGACCATCTTGACGACGGCGCTTTCCGATTCCTCTACCACCGCGACATCTTCGGCGGCCTGCGCCGCACCTTCGGCCCGCACCCGCTCGCCGATGATCTGGTCGAGCGAGTCGGCGACCGAATACGAATCGTCGATCGCCGCCTTGATTTCCGAGACGGTCGCGATCGCCCGCTTGATGTTCTTGCCGGTGATATAGCGGATTTCGTCGATCGCGATGATATTCAGCGGATCGGCCATCGCGAGCGTCAGCGTGTTGCCGATCTCAAAAATGGGGATGAGAGTGTAGCGGCGCGCCACCGTCACCGGGACCCGGCGGATCACCTCAGGGTCGATCACCATCGATTCGAGCGAAATCTTCGGAATGCCCAGCCGTTCCGAGACGGTGCCGATCAACTGCTCCTCGGTGATGTACTCTCGGTCGACCAGGATTTCACCCAGCCGTCGCCCGGTCAGCGCCTGATCCCGCAGCCCTTCCTCGAGCTGCGCCGGGGTGACAAACCCCTTCTCGATCAGCAGGTCACCGATTTTTTTCTTCGCCATGATATCGCCGAAATCCCGGTCCGGTCAGTTTTTTACGGTTGTATCGTCTTCCTCTGATTATCGGCCGATCGCCCTTAAAGTTAACGGATCCGGCAGCTTGTCCGGCCGCGACAAAGTAGTTGCCAAATCCCGCCCGTGACGTTAATTGGGAAAGAGTAACTGGAGAATTTGTTGCGTCTTACCCTCATCGCGTCGGCTATCATCGGTCTGCTGGGCCCGCTCGGTTCCGGCTCCGTCCGGGCCGCGGAGGCGGCAATCCCCGTCCCACCGGCCGTCAGTCCCTATCCGGGTGTTCCCCTCGACAGCCTCGGCCCGATCGTCGACTCCATCATCATCGATAATCGCAACGTTTTCGACACCGACGAGCCCCGGTACGACCACTTCATCTTCAAGCTCGCCAACCGCATCCATTACACTACCCGGAAGTCGATAGTCCGAAGGGAACTCCTCTTCCGTGAGGGCGCTCCGTATCCCTATCAACTGGCCGAAGAGACCGCCCGCAATATCCGCAGCCGGCTGTCGGTGTACGACGCCTGGATCACCACCGAGAAACTCCCCAACGGCCATCTCAAAGTCACCGTCGTCACGATCGACGAATGGACCATGGCAATCGGCCCGAGTATCAGCCGCGACGGCAACGAATACCGCTACGAGATCGCCGCCACCGAACGAAACCTCCTCGGGCGCAATCAGGAGTTTCGCTTCCACTTCATCTCGCAGGACAACCTCGGCAGCTTCGTCGATGTCTCTTATCTCAATCCGCGGGCCTTCGCCGGACGCTACACCCTGAAAGCGCAGTACAACGGCGACCCGCGCGACGGCGTCACGTCGGTCATCCTCTCGCGCCCGTTCTACAACCTCACCCAGGACTTCGCATACTCGGTCGCCGTCAGCCGCACCGACGGCCGCCGG
>CAYPYM010000526.1:0-2937 GCA_964414435.1 uncultured Ignavibacteriales bacterium
TTGACATTTAATAAAAGTACCTTATCTTTTTTCTTGTAATAAACAAGTAGTTATATTTGTTTATTAAATTGCGTCTTAATCTTTAATTCATCATTATATAAGTAGTTTATAAATTAATTTAAATATCTCCAATAAGTCAACTAAATAATCACCTGAGTTTGTCCAATGAAAGTGCTTCTAATCAATCCGCCTCAAACGTTTTATCCGGGTTCAGAGCAGCCAGCAGGCAACCTGCCGATTGGGTTAATGTACATAGCGTCCGCACTCCAGAAAGTAGGAGTAAAAGTTGAAATTTTGGATGCTTTTACAGTGGGTACCTTCCAAAAAAACGATGATGCTATAAGCGTTGGTATGCCCTTTGAGCACATAAAACGGGAAATAGCCACAAAGAAGCCAGATATCGTTGGCATCGCTGGACCCTTTACTTGCCAAATCGAAAATTCCGTCAAAGTAAGCGAGTTAACCAAAGAAGTTAATCCGGGCATCTTAACGGTTATGGGTGGTCCACACGTTACTTTGGTGCCCAAAGAATTCTTGGAGGATGCAAAAAATGTTGATATCGCCGTTACGGGTGAAGGCGAATATGCGATGCTTGACATTGTCCAAGCATTTGAGGGCAAGAAGAAGCTAAACCAAGTTTTAGGCATTGCCTATCGAGAAGACGGAGTAATCATCGTAAACCAGCCACGACCACTTATTGAGAATCTAGACGAGTTGCCTTACCCCGCCTATGACCTAGTGGATATGGAGCAGTATCTCAACCCTCCCAAGATCGGCTACCGAAGCTTTCAAGATAGAGCAATTTCCATGATTACAAGCCGCGGTTGCCCGTTTAACTGCTGCTTTTGTGCAGTGCACTTGCACATGGGCAAACGGTTTAGAGCACATTCTGCCAATTATGTTTTAAAACACATAGAATACGTCGTTGAAAAGTTTGGGGTTAAGAATGTTTTTTTTGAGGATGACAACTTAACCCTTGATATATCCCGCTTCGAAGCCATATGCGACGGTCTAATCGCTAGGAAAATCAGGATTGGCTGGGAAACCCCCAACGGTGTGAGGGCAGACTGCTTAAACCTCAATCTGCTTAAGAAGATGAAGCAGTCAGGATGCCAAAGCGTGTTCGTCGGCGTTGAATCTGGTGACCAGCAAATCCTCAACAACGTCATCTGCAAGAGTCTTGACCTAAACCGCGTAGTCGAGTTTGCCAAAAACGCCAGGGATATCGGGTTGAAAACAGGTGCCTTCTACATCATCGGGTTCCCCGGGGAAACCAAAGAGAACATGCAGAAAACCGTGGATTTCGCACTGCAGCTTAAGCGTGATTATGACGTAGGTATGCACTTGTTTATGGCGACACCATCCTATGGCACAAGACTGTATCAAGAATGCAAAGTTGAAGGATATATAGCGCACAATCTGTCATGGAACGCTTTTGCAGAAGCGAGGCAACCTAAAGGTATGCCATTGATAACAACGAGCGAGTTTACTCCAGAAGAAGTTAAAGAGATAGCAGTCAAGGCGCTTGCTAAATACAAAAAGTTATCTCTTATAGGTCATATTAAGCATCCAGCTAAAGCACTTAAAACGGCATTTGACCAACCGTGGCTGATTTGGAAATACATAAAGAATTTGGCTTCGTAAACTCGGAGTTTGTGATTAATTTTTTAGCCTAAGCAAACAATTTTATGGAACAGAAATAGCGGGCCCGCTGGGATTTGAACCCAGGATTCTCGGCTCCGGAGGCCGATGCCTTAATCCGTGCTAGACTACGAGCCCTTTTCCACACTTTCTTACTGGACTACCTTCATTTTTGGGTACTGTCTAATATGGGTTTTCTGGACTAATTTAATGGATTTCGTTCAACTGATTAGTAAACGTTTTTTCTTGGCAAGTAGTGCCTTTCCTGTGGTCCTGTTATAGTTAAATTTTTGATAGCCTTCGGCGCCGGCGCTTACCCGCTGGGGTCAATGGCTACCAAAGGCTGCAGTTAAGCGTTTGTGCAAGAAAATGAAGACCTTGTAGTTGTTTCAGAGGCTTTTCAGCAAGTACGTGCGCTGCAGAAGGCTAGAGCTTGAAATGATCACGACAGCGAGGAAATACGAAGAAATGGATTGCGCTTAAATAGACGTCACCCAAACAGCCCAGACAATACTAAATAAATATCCAGAGTTAAATTCCTAAGATCACTTCAGACAGGCTCATATGGCCAGCTAAAACAAGAACTAAATGGATATAAGTTTTCAGTCAAGAATCCCCTTCACCAAAATGTCACGGATAAAAATAATCATAAAAGAAGAAAAACAGTTTTTTCCTATGGAAATGGATGTTCTATTTCATTCCAAAAGTTGACTTAACATGGAAAAAGAAGAAGACAACAACCCTGCACACACATGCATTGTCTTTTTCTTTTAGAAGTTGTTGTTTCATTGAAAAAAATCAAAGGCAATAACAACTACCAGTTTAGAAGAACAAAAACAAGCTTTTTTCCCAGAAAAGCAAAGTGTTGTTCTTTCAGAATAAGACTTGTATATGCAGGTTATTGTTGCAGAAGTTGCTGCTAGACTACGAGCCCAACAATTGTCAAACCAAATCTGCTTCCGCTTCATAATTTAAGGTTACCTTATTCCTGAATCAATTCCTCACCAATCCACCAAGCTTTCTTCTTACCTGATTTTTCGCCTGCATAATATTCAATTATTGATTTTCCGATTTGTTTTTTGCTTGTTTTCTGGATTTTCCTTAGCCGGTTTAGTATGAGCCAGCGGTTTGTTTTAATGTAAGTCGCCAGTTCTGGTGTGGTTGCCGATTTATAATGCATGAGGTACTCGATTATTTTGTGGTCTGTGTCGTCGGTTACGAATTGATAGGGGTTTATTTTTCCGTGTTGGAAGCTAAGGATTTCAAAGTCGGCAAGGTACTTTCGGATTTGACCGA
>CAYPYM010000527.1:0-2921 GCA_964414435.1 uncultured Ignavibacteriales bacterium
CGACGGGTCGATCGAGACGAACATTCCCAACTCCACGGGTGGCCCACCGCTTGCGGTGGGGTCCCTTCAATTGTATCGGCATTTCGTGCTCCTCCGTGCTCGTCTATGAGGGAGTATACGATCGACCGCACGGGCAGGCAAAACAAAAAGCCCCGGCGTGTACCGGGGCGGCGCGTGCACGAAAATGGCGGAGAGGCAGGGATTCGAACCCTGGATAGGTTGCCCTATACACGCGTTCCAGGCGTGCGCCTTCAGCCGCTCGGCCACCTCTCCGTTCTATGAATCGACCCATCCTCCCGAGCCGGGCAGGCGCCGCGGCGGGTCCGGGACAGGCGGGTCAGGTCGTTAAGGTACAGGAATTTCGGGAAAAGACAAGTGTTTTTCCGGGGCGGGAATTTCGGCAGATGTGCGGACGCCCCGGAGCATCCGAACTCTACTTGCCGGCCTGAGGTTGCAGAAAGTGCAGTCCCTGGGGTACGCGCAATGAATCCTTGTGGTAGATGTCGAAATACAGCCTGACCGTGTCTCCCCCGTTCTCCGGCACCAACAGATAGAGGTCCAGCAGTCCGCCTCTGGGACCCGCATCCCGCAACGGCAGTCCGAGAAACTTCGCCTTCTTCGGCGCGTGGGAGGGATCAATCACCGTCGCCACGGCAACCGGCTCGAGTAACTGGTTGTCCGATGTTCTGAGTCTCGCGATGTATGCGTCGCACAGTCCCATACACTTCCCCGGATTTCCGTAGAAGCCTATCTGGATAGGGTCCTCGGCATCGTAGCCGTAGCTCGATCGGGCGGCGGGCCCCACTTCGCTCAAAAGGTTGACCATCTTTGGGGCGCATCCGAGAATCACGCCCGCGACCAACAGCGTACATAGTGCGTACTTCATGAGTCCCTCCTCCATAAGACCGTAATGTTCGGCAGACCTCAATGCCTGTACCGAGAGTCCTGCCAAAGGCCCGGCTTCATTCGTGCAGCAATCTCATCTATGAGTGGAAGATCTGTGTCGAATCTCTCCCGCATCCAATAATGTACCAAGCCCGTTCTCTTCGCAACACCTACACGGCGCGGCGAAGCTGGTGCTGCGGCGTGAAAAACCGACGCACCGTCAATTCCACCGCCACCACCGACGTAATCGTCACCGCCGACAGCAGCATGTACCCCACCACCACCTGCAGCAGCACCGCCTCGAGCGGGCTGGCTCCGCCCAGGATCATACCGGTCATCGCCCCCGGCAGCGCCACGATCCCGACCGTCTTCATGAAATTGAGCATCGACATCATACCGGCCGTAGCCGCCTCGCGCTGGTAGCCCCGCGACGCCGTCCGCCAGCTCTTGCCGAGCGAGAGCGAGGTCTCGATCGCGAGCGTGTGCGTGCTCAGGTCGGTCGAGAGCCGCGACATGGTCAGGGCGCAGGCGTTCATGGCGTTGCTGATGATCATCCCGCCGAGGGGAATGATGTAGCGGGCGTTGAACGGGATGATGTCGATCACGAGCATGACCGCGAGCGTGAGGAGCGATCCGGCAACCATCGCGATCAACGTGATCGGAAAGGCGTGGGACATCTTCTTGACCCGTCCGGCGGCGACGTGCGCCCCGACCGTTATCATGATCATGACGGCGAGGATGATCATCCAGACCGATTCCAGATTGAAAATGAACTCGAGGGCGTACCCGACCGCAACCAGTTGAATAAACGACCGGACCGAGCCGATCGCCATGTCTTTGGCGACCGAGAGTTTCCAGTAGCGGCTGACGACGATGGCGATAATCACCAGGATCAGCGCCAGTCCGACCTGCAGGTACGATATCTCTTTCATCGGAGCTGCCTCGCACGATAGCGTTTGCCGAGATCGGTACTCGGATTGTTGATGACTTCCTCGCACGGTCCCCGTTCGATCAGCTTCCCCCCTACCAGCAGAATCGTCTCGCCGGTCATGCGCAGCGCCTGCTCCGGATTGTGGGTGACCATGATCACGGTCAGGCCGGTCTCGCGGACGATCTCGCGGACCGTCTGCTCGATCGCATCGGTGATGGACGGATCGAGCGCCGAGGTCGGTTCATCGAGCAGGACGATCTCCGGCTTGGTCGCCAGGAGCCGTCCGAGCGCGACGCGCTGCTGCTGGCCGACCGACAGGCTCTCGGCCGCGCGGTCAATCAGGTCGCGGTCGAGCTGGACGAGGTCGGCGAGCTGTTCGAGATCGGAGTCCTCCAGGGCGCACTCGGCGTAGAGCAGATTGTCGCGGACGGTTCCCTCGAACATGTATGGCGTCTGGAACAGATAACCGATCTTGCAGCGGAGCGTGCATGGCGGATAGGTATGGGTGGCGGCGCCGCGAAAGAGGATCTCGCCCGAGGTCGGTTCATCGAGGCGGTTGAGCAGGCGCAGGTACGACGACTTGCCTGCGCCGGAGGGGCCGATCAGGGTGTGGATACCGCCGGGGCTGAACGCGGCGGAGATATCATCGAGAATGGTCTTGTCGCCGATCGTCCGGGTCAGGTTGCGCGTCTCGAGGATGGCGGCGGTGTCGTTCATGAAGATTCGTCCTCGAAGTTGTTGTCGAAATAGAGGAAACGGTCGAGCAGCTTGACATACTCCGACCAGCCCGGCTGCCCCTGCCGTTCGCGGATACGGGCGATCGCACCCATTTTGGAATCGATTTCGTCGCAGTAGTACAAAACAAACGCCTCGGGCATCATCGGCCGCACCGGCGTATCGTACTCACCCTGGTGCGACAGCAGCAGGTGGCGGAGTTTGGTCAGCAGACCCGGCGGGAACAGCTCGAGTTTCGCGGCGCGCTCGCACACCCAGACATCGGCAATACAGATATGCCCGACCAGGCGGCCTTCATCGGTGTAGTCGATGGCCGCCTCGGTGGCGTAGGTGCTGACTTTGCCGATATCGTGCAGGAGGCCGCCGAAGA
>CAYPYM010000528.1:0-2910 GCA_964414435.1 uncultured Ignavibacteriales bacterium
CTATCTCGGTTTCCAGGTCAACTCGGCTGAATACAAGGTGATGGGGCTCGCTCCCTACGGCACCCCCCGCTATGCCGACCTGATCGCGGAGAAGCTCGTGACGATCCGCGACGACGGCTCGATCCATCTCAATATGAAGTACTTCACCTTCCACTACCGCCTGACCATGACCGGCCGGTCGATGGAGAAGCTGTTCGGCCGGCCGCGCCGCAATCCCCGGGAGCCGCTCGAATCGTTTCACGAGGATGTCGCCGCCTCGATTCAGGCGGTCACGGAGACGATCATGCTCAGGATGGCCCGCCATGTACGTGAGGAAACCGGCGAGGATCGACTCTGCCTGGCCGGCGGCGTGGCGCTTAACTGCAAGGCCAACAGTGTGCTGTTGAAAGAGGGCATTTTCGATGACATCTACGTCCAGCCGGCCTCGGGCGATGCCGGCGGGGCGGTCGGCGCGGCGCTCTATGCTCATTACCGCCTGAGCGGGGAAAACAAGAAGCCGCAGCCGTTTTTCAATATCGGCCCGGCGTATGGCAACGATGCGATCGAGCGGTTTCTCGTGTCGCATGCGATTCCGTTCGAAAAATCCGATCTCGCGGTCAACGTGAAACGGGTAGCACGAGAGATCGCCTCGGGTAAGATTGTCGGCCTCTATCACGGCGGCGGCGAATTCGGCCCGCGCGCGCTCGGCTTTCGATCGATTGTCGCCGACCCCCGCGACAACAAAATGAAGGAACGGATCAACGCCGCGGTCAAGTACCGTGAGCCGTTCCGTCCGTTCGCCCCGGCCGTGATGGTCGAGCGTGTCACTGATTATTTCGATTGCGTGGGCGACGCCCCTTATATGCTGTTCAACTTCACGGTCAACGAGGACAAGCGGGCGGCGATCCCGGCCGTGACCCATGTCGATAATTCCTCGCGCATCCAGACCGTCGCACAGCGCGATAACCCGGTGCTGTACCGTCTGCTCGACGCTTTCCGGGAGCTGACCGGGGTCCCGGTGCTGCTTAACACGTCGTTTAATCTCCGCGGCCACCCGATTGTCAACACTCCCGAGGAGGCCTTCGCGACCTTCTGCTCCGGCGGTATTGACATTATCCTCCTTGGCGATTATCTTGTAGACAAGCAATCAGTTCCCGAGAACACCCAGATTAAGTTCAGGTTCGAAAAGGCTGACGACTAGAAAGTTGCGGGACGGCGGCGATTCGGACCCTCGGGAACACTGAAGGTTGGACCTTACTATGGCCAGTCGCTTTCGCATTTTCTCGGAACTGCTCTATTTCCTGAAGACCTCCAAGAAGTGGTGGCTGGGTCCCATCCTGGTCTTCCTGGTGCTGCTGTCCCTGCTCATCGTTTTTACCGAATCGTCAGCTCTGGCGCCGTTTATCTATTCGCTGTTCTGAGACCCGAACCTCACCGGGGCGCGAACTGAAGTTCCGCTAACACATCAGGTTTGTCGCCGACACGGGAATCTCGACAGGCGCCAGAGCAATAGACACGATGTGTGCCCGAAGGGTGCGGCAATAACCGAATGACATTATCGCCTCGCTTTCCTATATTCTCTCCATGACGCCGAAACGCCTTCCCCTGTTCGCCCGGATCACGATCCCGATCGTATCGATCCTCGTGTTCCTCGTATTCACCGAGATCGTCCTTCGCCTCGCCGGGGTCGACACCTATTTCCAGAACCGTTTCTTCGTGCTCAACCGCGCTATCGACTATCCCGAGATTTTCGAGCGCGACCACGATCTCTTCTGGAAACTCCGCCCAAACCGCACGGTCAGTTCGCACTTTTTCATCGGGCGCACCTACCGGATCAACTCCTACGGCCTCAACAATCCGCCCATCGCCCCGCGGACCGACCGGACCCGCATCATCACGATGGGCAACTCGTGCACGTTCGGCTGGGGGGTCGCATTTGAAAAGAGCTATCCGCGCGTGCTGCAGAAAGATCTCGGCTCGGCCTACGATGTCGTCAACGCCGGCATCCCGGGATACACGTCGTTCCAGGGGAAGCGCTTCTATCGCGATGTCCTCTCCGGCCTGCACCCGAATATCGTTACGGTGTTGTTTGCATTCAACGACCACTGGGCCGCCGCGGGGGACATCCCCGACAAGGACCAGAAGCTCCCGCCGCAGTGGGTGCTCGATATCCAGAACGATTTGTCGGAACTGCACACCTACCGCCTGCTCAAGAAGTTGATCCTCTCGACCGTGGAGCCGTCACCCGACTCGCTCTACAACAAGACCCATCCGGTCTACCGGGTCGGGCCGGAGGACTTCCGCGAGAACCTGATCGAGATATGCCGGATGGTGCGCCACGACAGCGCCGTGCCGATCCTCCTGACCTCGCCGATTCCGTCGCTGGAGAAATACTTCCCCCCCGGCTACAAATCCAACCTGCACGCCTACCACGCGATGTACAACGATATCATCCGGAGTGTCGCGGCCGAGGAAAACTGCGGGCTGGTCGATCTGGCGAAGGAGTTCGACCATTACAGCGGCCTGTTCGATGACCCCATGGTCGATCCGATACATTTCAACACGCGCGGGCATGATCTCGCCGGGCGGCTGATCGCGGAGTATATAGAGTCGCACGGGCTGTAGGGGGATTGGGTGAGGGACCAAAGTTTACGAAACTGACAAAACACCCGAAGGGTGTGTGCCACGGTCAAGCGTTGCCTGGCCGTGTCTTCGTACCACACAAAAGAGAAAATCACCCGCAAGGCGTCATACCCGCGAAAGCGGGTATCCACGGATGTTCTGAGAGAGTAGAAAGAGAGAAGACCACTGACAAAACAAGTTTGTCAGTGGCACAAAGGCTTCGAGACTCGCCAGAGAAAAACACCCGAAGGGTGCTGACAAAACAAGTTTGTCAGTGGCACAAAGGCTTCGAGACTCGCCAGAGAAAAA
>CAYPYM010000529.1:0-2900 GCA_964414435.1 uncultured Ignavibacteriales bacterium
CCGCCGCGATAAGCCCGGCTTTTGGTAAAAGCGTCCATATAGGCCTCATGCAATTGGGCTGCGTCGATATAAATACGCCTCTGATCATCACTCATTTCATACGGATGCATTTTGTTTTCCATCTTTTTGCATGGATTAGGGCTTTGAAGGAAAACGACGGATCAAATTTGGATCGGTACATACCCCCAAAAATTTTCCTTCATTTTAACTTTTTTAATTATTGAAGGAAAACCCGGCAATGTCAAACAATATCGTACGCTCCATGGCAAATTGGGTCAAAGGGTTTTGTGGCAGAAAATTAACGGCGGTTTAAACAATTATGGTTTTAAACACAACCCAGACGGGACACAAATTTTATAAATAAAACATTTCCCTGTGCCCAGGGCACCAAGCCCAGGGCACCAGCTTGCACATAACACCACCGAAGGTGCGCTGCGTGGTTGCGGGTCCTGAGGAAATATATACTCGTCTCCCCATTTTCACAACGCCCAACCGAGGGCGAATCAGCCCCTCCCCCCCCTCTTGCGCTCCCCCCGGTTTGTGCTTATCTTCACAACCCGCACCGGAATATCCGGGGCGGGCAACGAGCGCCGCTGGATTCCCGCTTTCGCGGGAATGACAAGGGCATATAGCTGACAAAGCGCTGATATACAGGAGGTCTTACCATGGACCCGTTCGGAGCCAAAGACACGCTCAAAACCAAGCACGGTTCATACACAATATACCGGCTCGATAAACTCGCCGAAAAAGTCGGCGTCAAGCACGACCAGATCGAACGCCTGCCCTACTCGATCAAGGTCCTGCTCGAAAGCGTCCTTCGCAATGTCGACGGCCACATCGTGCGCGAAGACGATGTCAAGAAACTCGCCAATTACAACGCCAAGAATGTCGGCGATGTCGAGCTGCCGTTCAAACCGGCCCGGGTCCTGCTCCAGGACTTCACCGGCGTGCCGGCCGTGGTCGATCTCGCGGCGCTCCGTTCGGCCATGAAGCGCATGGGCGGCGACCCGAAAAAGATCAACCCGCTCGTCCCGGTCGATCTCGTCATCGACCACTCGGTGCAGGTCGACAAGTTCGCCTCGGACGACGC
Source organism: uncultured Ignavibacteriales bacterium (assembly GCA_964414435.1). Lineage (GTDB taxonomy): Bacteria > Zixibacteria > MSB-5A5 > GN15 > FEB-12 > JAGNLV01. The sequence continues at coordinate 1,091 of CAYPYM010000529.1, forward strand.
CCTCGAATTCAACATGGAGAAGGAATTCGAGCGGAACGCCGAGCGGTACGAGTTCCTCCACTGGGGACAGAAATCGTTCTCGAATTTCCGCGTCGTCCCGCCCGCGACCGGTATCTGCCACCAGGTCAATCTCGAGTACCTCGCCAAGGGCGTGCTCGTCCGCGACGGCGTCGCGCTGCCCGACTCGCTGGTCGGCACCGACTCCCACACCGTCATGATCAACGGTCTCGGCGTGGTCGGCTGGGGTGTCGGCGGGATCGAGGCCGAGGCGGTTATGCTCGGCCAGCCGATCTACATGCTCACCCCCGAGGTGATCGGTTTCAAGCTCACCGGCAAGCTGGCCGAGGGCACCACCGGCACCGATCTCGTGCTCACAGTCACCCAGATGCTGCGCGAGAAGGGCGTGGTCGGCAAATTTGTCGAATTCTACGGTCCGGCGCTCGACACCCTCCCGCTGCCGTCGAAAGCGATGATCGCCAACATGGCCCCCGAGTACGGCGCGACGATGGGCTACTTCCCGTTTGACAACCTGACGCTCGACTATCTGCGCATGACCGGCCGCACCGACGAAGAGATCGCGCTGGTCGAGACGTACGCGAAAGAGCAGATGCTCTGGCGCGACAGCAGTTCGCCCGAGCCGATCTTCACTGATACGCTCGAACTGGATATCTCCAAGGTCGAGCCGTCGCTGGCCGGCCCGAAGCGGCCGCAGGACCGGGTCGCCCTGTCGGCGATGAAAGAAGAATTCCGCAAGGCGCTGACCAAGCCGATCAAGGAGCGCGGGTTCGCGCTCGATCGTCCGGCGCTGGACAACACCGGCGTGATCTCCGACGGTTACAAGGCTGAAATCGGTCATGGCGCGGTGGTGATCGCGGCGATCACGAGTTGCACCAATACTTCCGATCCATTCGTGCTCATGGCGGCCGGCCTGCTCGCCAAAAAGGCGGCCGAGCGCGGATTGAAGTCGAAGCCGTGGGTCAAGACATCGCTGGCGCCCGGTTCGCGGGTCGTAATCGACTATCTCGACAAGGCCGGGCTGAGCAAGTCGCTCGATGCGCTCGGTTTCCAGAATGTCGGGTTCGGCTGCACGACCTGTATCGGTAATTCCGGTCCGCTTCCCGATCCGGTGGTGAAGGCGATCGACGAAGGCAACTTGGTCGCCTCGGCGGTGCTCTCGGGCAACCGCAATTTCGAGGGCCGGGTCAACCCGTATACCAAGGCGAACTATCTCGCCTCGCCGCCGCTGGTGGTGGCCTACGCGCTGGCCGGGTCGACCGACATGGACCTGACCACCGAACCGCTCGGAAAGGGCTCCGACGGTAAGGACGTTTTCCTGAAAGACATCTGGCCGAGCCAGAAAGAGGTCACGGATGCGATCGCCTCGGCGGTGACACCCGAAATGTTCCGCGAGCGGTACGGCCATGTGTTCAGCGGCAACCCGCGCTGGAACGCGATCAAGTCGCCCGAGAGCGAGCTTTACGCGTGGAACGAGAAGTCGACCTATATTCAGGAGCCGCCGTTCTTTGTCGGCATGGACAAGGAACCGGGCGATATCGAGCCGATCCGCGACGCACGCGTTCTGGCGATGCTCGGCGATTCGATCACGACCGACCATATTTCGCCGGCCGGTGCGATCAAGGCCGACAGTCCGGGCGGGGCGTACCTGCTCGAGCACGGGGTCCAGTTCGCCGATTTCAACTCGTACGGTTCGCGGCGCGGTAACGACCGGGTCATGACCCGCGGCACGTTCGCCAATATCCGGCTGCGCAACCTGCTCGCCCCCGGCACCGAGGGCGGCGTGACGGTGTAT
>CAYPYM010000530.1:0-2893 GCA_964414435.1 uncultured Ignavibacteriales bacterium
GTTTTGTCGAAATTGCGCTCGAGCAACTCCCAGCCCTGTCCGATCAGCGCCTTGTCGTTTTTCTTGAGGCCGAGACTGACTATGTACTTGCCGCCCTCAAGACCCATCAGGATGTTCTTGACCGAATGGGCCAGCCCGGCGACCGTTTGACCAACCGCGGCAAGCCGTTCGGCCTCGATCATCTCGTCCTCGAGCTTCTTTAGATCGGTGATGTCGGTCGAGATCTCGATCACGTGCGCGATTTTGCCCCCGCCGCGGGTCAGCGGCGAGGTCGTCACGTGATAGTGGGTGCGCTCGCCCTTGAGGTTTATCCCGACCTGGTTCGACCGGTGAGCCTCGCCGTCCTTGAACGTCTTGGCGGCCGGGCAGTGCGGGCACTTGCGGCTGCGGCGCTTGTAGATCTCATAACAGTGCTGGCCGAGCGCGAGACCGAACCGTTCGCGGAACGCCTCGTTGGCCCGGATGATATGGAAATTCTCGTCGATCACCGTCACGTAGCACGGCACGCGATCGAACAGGATCTGGTATTCCTGCTGCCACTGGCGAGTCTCGGTGACATCGGACGACATCTCCAGCACGTACTCGATCGGCCCGTCGGTCGTGCGCCGCAGCGGCGCCGAGTGGACGACATAATGGGTCGGACGGCCGTTGAGATCGATCCCGACTTCATCGGTGACCCGCGTTTCACCGTCCAGGAACGTCTGCATGGTATTGCACGGCTCACACGGGCGGTCCGACTTCTTGTAGACCTGGTAGCACTTCTTGCCCTGCCACTCGCCGTAGTACTCCGCGAACGCGCGGTTGGCGTCGACCACGTTGAAATCGCGGTCGATCACCGCCACGTTGAATGGGAGCTGCTCCAGCACCTCGCGTTGCGGCCAGAGCACTTCGGCGACATCGGCCGGTGTCGAACGACTAGCCATGAGAGACTCCGTTCATTTTGTCGGCTCCATCAATGACAGGCCGGGCATCACCACGCGGTTGTACTGCGGGTGGTGCATGATATCCTGCGCCTCGGCCTGGAGATAATCGGGTCCGCGGCCGGTATGGCAGGCGCCGCATTCGGCGATTTTCGCCCACGCGACATTTTGAGCCGCCTTTTCTTTATGACACCCGACACACTGGGTGTGCATCGCGTTCACATAGGAAACCGCGGCATAATTCTTGACTTCGATCTTCGCGCCGTTCGGTATCAGATCTTTGTGGCACTTGTCGCAGCTTTTTGCGGTTGCGGCGACCCGGTTCTGGTCCGGCGCATGGCAATCGACACAGGCGAGATTCCCGCCGGTCGGCGACGCGTGCCAGTCGTGTCGGAAGGCGTCCGCCACCACGTACATACGGCTGTGGCAGTTATAACAGCCGCTGTTGCGATCGGCCGGCATGTTCATGTGGTGGCAGAGCACGCACGACTGCTGTCCGCCGAGCGAGTCGACATGGACCGCGTGCGCGAACGTGACACCATAGCCGTCACGGTTGCCGTCGACGAAGAGCGTATCGCCCCCGCGGGCGCGCTGCGCCGGGACCTGCTCGATGCCGTCGGAGTGCAGCTTGCTGCCGGGCACGAGGGCGAACCCGAGCGCCAGGGCAAGGATGAAAGCCAGCGAGTATTTGGCCCGTCCCGCCACGGCCGGGGCACCGAGCCAGACTTCGCCGGCGCGGCTGAACGACGGCCGCGCGTGCGGGGCCGTTTCGGCCTCGACCGGGCGCTTATCCCAGATGTGGAACTTCTCGATCGCGAACAGGAAGACCAGCACCATAAACGCGACGATCGCAAACGAGATCGAGAATTCCATCCACGACGGGAAATAGGAATCGCCGGTGACACTCGTCATGGTCAGGCCGCCGACATTGACACGGTTGAAAATCGCGCCGAACACGACCATCGCCGACGCGAGCCACTGCCCGGCGCGCGAGTTGCGCGTCTTCGGGACGGCGAACAGCACCAGCGGGATAATTGCCATCACCAGCAGTTCGACCACGAACAGGATGCTCTCGCGACTGAGCGTGAAGATTTGCGCCGTCTTGCCCTCGACAATGATATCACCGAGCCGCACGACGAGGTAGATGCTCAGCACCCACACCGCCGCCTTGCCGAGCTTCGCGATCAGGTGCGTTTCCGGTTTGCGATGGTAGATCCACGACGAGACGAGACTCTCGAACGAAACCATCATCAGGCCGAGACCGACCGCCGATATGAAGAAGAGCACCGGCAGGATCGGCGTGTACCAGAGCGCCGGCAGCTTGAACGGCATGATGAGAAACAGCGAGCCGAGCGACGACTGGTGCAGCGTTGAGAGCATGATCCCGAGCAGCACGAACAGGAACCGGAACTTCATCAGGAACGCTCTGATCTTCGCATAGCGGCTGGTCGATTCGAGCGGCACCGGGCTGAATTCGAGCAGCAGCACGGTCGTGTAGAGCATCACGCACCAGCCGACCTCGAAGAGGGGCGAATGAGGATTCCAGAAGACGATCATGTGCCAGATGTTCCACGGCAGGCCGAGATCGACCATGAGCGAGCAGACGACTGCGACATAGCCGAGGAAGGCGGTGAGGACCGCCGGGCGGACCATCGGGTGGAATTCCTCGCGGCGCATCATATAAAAGATGGCGGTGATGACAAAGCCGCCGGCGGCCAGCGCCACTCCGGCCATGACATCGAATCCGATCCACAGTCCCCACGGGGTGGCGTCGGTCAGGTTGGTGGTCGCGCCGAGACCAAAGGCGAAACGGGAGATCGCAACCGCGAAACCGATCCCGACCAGCCCCCAGAGTACCGATTTGACAACGTGTACGCGGTTCATGACTGCTCCTCCTCGCCGTGACCGTCACCCAGTTTTTTGCGCCGTCTGACGATCCAGTTGAGGCCGAGCATCGCACCGCCCATACCGAC
>CAYPYM010000531.1:0-2892 GCA_964414435.1 uncultured Ignavibacteriales bacterium
AGGGGACCGTCGAAACTGCCGCCGGGGATGCGGACATAGATGATTCGTTGAAGGACGCCGATCTGGGGAGCGGCGATCCCGCGGCCGAAGCCGTTGGCGGTCCGAAAAGCGCGCAGGGTGTCATCGAGATCGGTTATGATTCGAACCGTCTCCGCATCGGGCGGCAGCGGTGCCTCGAGCGATTTCCGCCACAGAATCGGATTACCGAGTTGAATTATCGTACGTTCGGCCATGGTAAGTCCTCGGCGTCAATATAGCGCAAACCGCTTCCGGAATTCAAGTGCGACTCCTGCCGCAATAAGAAACGCCGGGCCGAAACCGGCCCGACGTGCCCTTTACCGATCGAACAATCTTTGATTCAGTTCAGCCAGTCCAGTTGATTCAGTTCGGGGATTTCCGCTTTCAGCTGTTCGCCCAGCGCCTCCACCCGGTCGACTTTCTCTTCGATGAGGTCGGCCTTCTTCTCGAGCGCGTCGGCCCAGACATCGAGCTTGGCCGCCTCGGCGTCGAGGTCGCGATCGAGGTCGTCCTCGGTGTAATTGGTGAGGAGCATCTTGACGACGCCGCCGACCGCCTTGAGGCCGAGCCTGGCTCCTTTCAGCCCGATCCTCACCCCCTCTTTGGCGATCGCCCGGGCGTCATCCGTGACCTCGTAAGTGAGGTCGCGGAATTCCTTCATCTGTGTCTGCTGTTCGGCGGTGAGCTTCACCGGTTCGTCGTTGACGTACAAGGCGCCTTCCTCGGTGACCCGCACCGTCTGGTCGCGGCCATCGAGATTGGAGATGATGATGTCGCCGTCGCGCAGGCGCCACGAGGCGTTGTTGGTCTCCCACGAATGAAACGTGCGGAAGTTAATCGTGTTGTGGTTGTGGCGGTGACTGTGGGCGCTTACCGGCGCGGCGATCAACAGCGCCAGCGCAACCAGTCCGATAATTTTCGCTTTCATCCTGATCTCCTCCGCATAGCGTCTTTACCGCACTATACGGAAATTCCGCCGTCGAGGTTTCGTCGACCGGTCAAATCGGCGGGATCGAGGTCAGCTATTCCCAAACGAGAAATCGGGCGGGTCGATAATGAAGATCACGATCACCGCGACCGGCATGGCGAACGCCATCCATGATCTTCCGGTACCGCCGAGGTAGAAAGCCCGCACCGTGCCTTTCCGGTCGCGGATCTCACGGGAGGCAAAATCGTAGTACGAGGAGTGATACCGATACATCTCAAAATAGGCGTCGATCGAAATCAGACCGCCGGCCGCCACCGATATGCTCGCGATCAGTCCGGGGAAGCGAAAATCCTGATAATTGTCGGCACCGGCCACCAGGATCCCCGGAGAGAGGTCGATACACGATCGCGAGGTGAGCCAGCGGCGGTAACGGTAGCGCAGGCCGAAGCGGCTGCCGTCGTCGTCGCCGGAGATATAGAACGACCCGCCCATGGCGGTGTGAGGATTGAGATTGCGCATGAAGCCGAAATCGAACGTGGCGAGGCCGTCGCCTTTTCCCGCCCGGACGTTGGACTCCGACGCCCGCAAACGCAGGCCGGACTCGAAGATGATCGTCCAGCAGCAGCCCGGCGGGGCCTTCTCCAGCCAGCAGATGTTGCACGCTTGCGACGAGGTGTCCGCCACATACGGTTCCTCGGACCGGGCCGATGACAGCAGCCCGACAAGGAGAATCGCGGCTATCAGAGGCAGGTGGATTGGCAATCGATGGAGTTGGCGCATGGTGCAGCCTCCCTTCCCTTGCGTTTGGGATGATCGGTATAGGGTCATCGGCAATATCGGCAATTTCCGGATGCGTGACAAGGCCCGAGGTGGCAGCGAGTCGGCAGCCGTGGTACGGTATAAGCCAAAAGCCAAATAGTTAATCCGTTGTGGCACAACGATGAAATTGGGTTCGTTTGGTAATTTTGCATCTTCAATGGGTTCCTCTTCCCCGGTGAACTTTTGTCCTTGCGCCCTCCCGAACAGGTCGTATCGTGGATACAGGCTATGACGGCGATATGGCAGATTCAGGGTGAACATCGACTATCTCCTCTACCTATGCGCTCGCCGTAACAATCACCACCGGAACGGAGGCGATTCTGCCGGCCGCTGCCGCGAAACCGGGGAGCGGTGAGACGTAGCTTGAGGCATAGAGTGAAGCTGTTCGCAGGAGATTTCAGATGGAAAAATCAGGGCCCCTTCCCCCGACCTACTGGTTTATCGCGCTGGCGCTGACAATCGGGTTGCGCTTTGTCTGGTCGGGCGGGCAGTTCGTACCCTGGGCGTGGAGGCCCATCGGCATTCCGTTCGTGGTGCTCGGTGCGTGGCTCACGCTGTGGACGGACGGCCTGTTCAAGAAACACGAGACAACGGTGAAGCCGTTTGAAGATGCCTCGCGGCTGATCACGGAAGGTCCCTTTCGAATCAGCCGACATCCGATGTATCTCGGCATGACGCTGATTCTGCTGGGGACGGCGGTGTTGCTCGGGTCGGTGCTGTCGGTGCTGCCGGCGGTGGCGTTTGCCGTGTGGATGCAGGTTCGGTTTATCCCGGCCGAGGAGGCATCGATGGAGCGTATCTTCGGCGAGGCGTACCGGGAGTACGCGCAGAAGACGCGGCCGTGGGTGTAAGGGTGCGGGAACGGATTGTCGGGCCCTTACCGCAAGTCGATGGGCCGTGCGGCTAGCGTTCCCGACGGGAAATTCTACAAATTGCCCGCGGCTATCAGCGACGGCCGAGAAACCGGGACAGGAAGGTGCCGCCCCAGGCTGACGGCAGACTGACCTTCGCGGCCCAGACAACCTCGAAGGGCCACAGGTTGTGGTTGGTGGGGTCGAGCGTGCATTCGAAGATAATTCGGGCCATCAGGGCGGCGACCGGACCGGCGCCGACCGCGCAGACGACCT
>CAYPYM010000532.1:0-2889 GCA_964414435.1 uncultured Ignavibacteriales bacterium
CTTTTGCTGACGGCTACGTGGGAGACGGCCGTATCGCGGGCCAATCCCTATGACTACAAGCAGGTCTACACCGACGGCGGTGAGGACCATCCCTGGGGCGGCGAACAGAATTACGATAGCGGCTCTTCGATCAGTTCAACCTCGGTTTCGGGAGGCGCGACGCTGACCGGCATCTCGGCGTTCGACATGTATCTCTTCAAGATTTACACGTCGTGGTTCGGCCCGGGCAGTTATTCGAGCACCCACAGCACGATCTGGTGGATCGTACCGACCGGCTCGACGACGACGGATAAACCGTCGCAGCCGGACACTCAGACGACGACCACCACTTCGGCCACGACCACCGGATCCTCGAGGACGAACTAAGGGTAGCCACGCGATGAAAGAAAATAACGACACTGCCAGCGGGATTCTTGCGGCGATGACGCACTACATGGAGCGTTTGTTGTCGTCGCGGGATTTTGCCGGTGCTGTCAAGTACTACGACGATAACCGTAGAGAACTTGAAGCCACCGGCGGTCCGGCAGCGGGAACGGTCCTGCGGCTGGCGGCACAGGCGTCTGCTTCTCTCACGGACTACCCCAGGGCGCTTCGGCTGGCCCGAATGGCGCAGTCGGCTCAGGCCGGCGGCGGCGATAGTATCGAGCTGGCCGAGACGTTCATGACGATCGCAGGAATCCTGCTCGACATGGGTGAGTCCCGAGAGGCGGAAAAGGCCTTCCGCGATGCCGAATCACTGTTCCGGCGCAATGATTGTCAGGAAGGACAGAGCCGCGCGCTCAACCTTCTGGCCGGACTATTTTTCAGACAGAACGATTACCGCAATTCGCTGAACGCGCTGATGGATGCGATCGCGATTGCGAAACGGCTCAACGACCGGCCGAAACTGGCCTACATGATGGGCAATATCGGTCGTATCTACACCTTCATGGGCGACTTCGTGCAGGCGCGCAAGCACCTCGGGATCAATGTCGATCTCTCCGAGGAACTCGGCGACACGCTCGAAGTGGCGCGGGCGTCGCTCTCGCTCGGTTACGTCTGCCTCCAGCAGGCCGACTACGATGCCGCCGAGACGTCGTTCGAAACGGCGCGGCAGTGCCTCTCGCGGGTGAGCAGCCCGCGCGACGAGGTCATCTACCGAACTTATGTCGGTGAACTGTACTACCGGTCGGGCCGGATCGACGTTGCCCGCCCGGTGCTCGAACGGGCGCTGGCCCAGGCCGAGTCAATCGCTCCGGATACGACCCTGATCGGGCGCGTGCTGCGTCACCTGGCGGAGTACGCCTTGCTGACCGACAACCCCCAGGCGGCGACCCGATATGCCGCCCGGGCCATGGCGATCATGGAGAAGGCCGGCGAGAAAGTGGAAAGCGGCGCGCTCTGTCGGATCAAGGCGATTATCGCCGAGCGCAGCGGACGCGACGACGATGCCCGGAAGCTGCATCTTCGCGCGATCGACCGTCTCGATGAGTCGGGTGTCCGGTTCGAGATGGCCGAGGCTCTTCTGGCGGCCGGCCGCTCAACGGTGTTTGAACACCGCAAGCGCATGACCTACTTGTTCCGGGCCGAGGACTTCTACCGTCGCAGCCACCTGACCGCAAAACTTCGGGAAACCGACCGTCTGATCGCGTCGATTGACAGGCCGGCGGCGGCCGATCGATCGGAGCGGACGCCGGCGGTGGCCGATACGGGTGATCACGACTATTTGACCGCCAACGCCGAGATCATCCGCTTCAAACAGCAACTCGCTTTTGTCGCCAAGTCGGATCTGCCGATTCTGCTGACGGGCGAAACCGGGGTCGGCAAGGACCACATGGCCAAGTACTACCATGCGGTCGCCCGTGCCGACAAGCCGTTCGTGGCGGTCAACTGCGCCTCGATACCCGAGACGCTGCTCGAGTCGGAGCTGTTCGGGTACCATCGGGGCGCCTTCACCGGCGCCGAGCGCGACAAGGAAGGGCTGTTTGTAGCGGCCAACGGCGGCGTGCTGTATCTCGACGAGATCGGTGACATGCCGTTGTCGCTCCAGGCCAAGCTGCTCGGTGTGCTCGAGTCGCGGACGGTGATGCCGGTCGGCTCGACCCGCGAGGTGAAACTCGACATCAAGCTGGTCGTGGCGACCAACAAGAATCTCGAAGAGATGGTGGAGCGGGGCGCGTTCCGTCGCGACCTCTACTACCGGATCAGCGGGATCAGTTTCCACATTCCCGCCCTGCGCGATCGCAAGGAGGACATCCCCCTGCTGCTGAGACATTTCCTGACCCGTCGCGGGCTCCTTCGGGAGGACCGCGTGGCGCCGGACATGGTCATGCAGTTTGTCGATTACGACTGGCCGGGGAATGTGCGCGAAGTCTACAATAAGGTCAGGCAGATCGAGGTGCTGGCTGAGCTGGCCGCGGAGGGCGACCTGGTCGAATTGACCCGGTCGGTGTTCGCCGGCGATGCTCCCGCCAAGAAATCATCGCTGTTTGATCAGGTCGAGCAGTTCGAGCGGCAGTTGCTGACCGAGGCGCTGCTGGCGGCCGACGGCAACAAGTCGGAGGCGGCCCGGATGCTCGGGATACACGAGGCGACGGTCCGGACCAAGTTGAAACGGTACGGAATTAGTCTCGAAAGTGGCGCCGTGAATTAGCGCCGGGATGGCGCGAGTGCGGGTGTTTGCCGTGTGACGGTGCGATGGTCACGTTCGGTAAGGACTAACGCAATCGTAACGTCCCACGATTTGCACAGATCACTCCTTGGTAGCGGTAAGCGTCTGTTTATCAGGCGCTTACCGCGTTTTTTATGGGTTCGACTCGTACGATCATACGAATCGAGTTCGGGAGCGTTTAGCGGCGACCGCCCGGTCGCATTGTTAATGTGTTGGAAATGAATAGCTTAAGCGGGGCG
>CAYPYM010000533.1:0-2889 GCA_964414435.1 uncultured Ignavibacteriales bacterium
CCAGCTTTGCTCTGGAGGCTTTGTGCAGCTTGGAAGTATCCAATCTCAAGTCCCTTCCTTCGAAGCAGAACGATCTCCTTGAAACTCATTTCCTCAAGTACTGCGTCACTTAGCACTCGCTTGGGATACAGGTCGAACAACCTGTGCGGCTCGCTGATTGTCCCACCGGGGTGATTCAGTAGATACGCAATCAACCCAGGCTTCAGATCATTGTCTGAGGCTGAAGGCGCAAACGAAACCGAGTCCGGAGGGACGAGGGAATGGGCGGCCCTGCAACACTGTACTATTTCCCCGTAGGGATTCTGCAGCATCTCGCTAACCAGATAGTGGTAAATGGAAGCGAAGTGAAGCCTCTTTCGATCAGGGAACTGATGTCGAGTCCAATCCATCGCACTGCGTAGGAGCTCCGAATCTCGACCGCAAAGAATGCCACCGCTCAGGATGCGATCAAGATGCTGAGCGAAAAGATCCTCCTCACCAGCTTGTGAGACTTCAATCACCGAAATCCCACGTTCACGCATGAGTGCATCTATCCGGCGAAGTGACTGTTTGGCCGCAGCATACCTTGCGGGAAACGCTCGCTCCGTCCCAGCCCGTTCGTTGACTTCAGAAAAGTCTTCAGCCGAGGATCGAATTCCCAGTACAATGATCCTGTTCTCGAGGGCACGGCGGATGCCGCCAATGTCTCGATTAATCAAGTCCTGTATTTCAAGATGATTTACTACGTCCGAATCACGGATGAAGACGCGCGGCAACAGGAGTGACAGTGTCTTTAGTTCCAACTGCGTTCGCCGAAAGACCTCCGACGGAGTAGTCCCCTGTGAAGCGGGAGATCGCAAATCGTTGAATTGAGTTGTCCAAACGAGTGATTGTGCCCCGAACGCGGTGATGGGGCTACGATTCAATCCAGCATTCAAGAGATATTCCCCCTTCGAGCATTAAGAGACCAGCGTTCACACAGACGCTCGTAGCATATTGGTGCATTTCGCACGGCCGGTTCACGGATTTTCGGGATCGACTTTTCCCTTTTCTCCTCTTTGCTTTAGTATAACACCACACGCGCAAATCGCAAATATAATCCGCGAGCGCTACACCCCCTCACCCTCGCAATGCCCCGGTGAGCAGGCCAGCAGTCCCCCCTCACCGCCGCAGCGTCGCCACCAGACGCTTTGGCTCAAGCAGCAGATCCAGCGCCGACAAAATATCGCGCACGACAATATCGGCCGCCCGAATCAGCACCCCCGCACACCCCTCCTCGCCGATCACCGCGATCCCCAGCCCCGCCGCGCGCACCATCGGCGCGTCATTCACCCCGTTGCCGATCGCCGCCGTCCGCCGCGCCCCGACCGACTCCACGAACCGACGCTTCTCGGCGCCGCTCTGGACAATCTCGAGCCGCACCGGAATCCCGGCCATCGCGGTCCGGGCGCTGCCGAACGTGTCGGCCGTCATCACCACGACCTCGAACGTCTTCGCCAGCCGCCTGATCCGCGCCGCGACTCCGGGAATCAGCTTCCCGTCGACCGCCAGCGTGCCGTTGAAATCGAGCACGACCTGCGTGATCGCCAGAGGCGACCGCCGCCCCGGTATCGTGACCGTGATCCCCTCTTTATTCGACTTCTGTTTCGCCATACCTCACACACGTCGGGCCGCAGAACATCTGTCCCGCGGCCCGCGTCATCAATCATTATCTGACTCTCGATACCGTACAAGACACCCGCAGGGTGCCCTCAGGGTGCTGATAAAGCAAGTCTGTCAGTGGCACGAAGCTTCGATAGGCGCCAGAGAAAAACACCCTATGGGTGTCAGCCGGAGAGTTTGTAAGTCGCACACCGGCGATACCCGCCGTCGACCTTCTCCAGCATCCCCTCGCCGACCAGCTCGCCCCGCACCGTCGCCAGGCCGTCCCCCTGACGGCCGATCAGGCGGTCGACCTCATCCTCGGCGTAGGTCCGGTTGGTCTCGAATTTCGCCAGCACATACTCGAGCACGTCGCGGCGTTTGGTCCGCAGCCGGTTCGGCGTGGTCGGAGCGACACTGCCGACCGTCGGCTTGACAAACCGCACGTTGCGCCGCGCGCTCGGTTTGGGCGTCCCGTTTTTGTTCGACCGCTGCTCCAGCCAGTCGAACACCGACTGTTCCGGAATCCGCCAGTCCTTGCCGATCTTGTACGCCGAGATTTCTCCCGATTGCACTTTGCGCGTGATCACCTGCACGTTCATTTTGAGCTTCTCGGCCAGCTCCGATGTGGTAAAGAACTCCGTGTTCCTTATAACACCTTCATAGTAGTCCACTTACGTTCTCCCTTTCTGTGTGGTATGGCGCAGGATAAAGAATAGTTTTATGGAGGGTCAAGTATTTAACACTACTCTGCGGTCAAAAAAACGCCGGTCGCGAGTAACACGGCCTGACCGATTCCCCACCCCTCGCCACCGCCGCCATCCGCTTCGTCATCGCAATCGCCCTCCTCTGGTCCGTCGTCCGCCTCCGCAACCTCCCCCTCCCGGCCGGTTGGCGCCCCCTCCTCCGTCTCGCCCACCCCGGCCTCTACATGTACGGCCTCCACACCGCCCTGATCTATTTCGCCGAGAAGTATATCAGCTCCGGCCTGACCTCGGTCCTGTTCGCCTCGTTCCCGCTGTTCGTCGCCCTGCTTTCGGTCGTCATGCTCCACGGCGAACGCATCCCCCGTCTCGCCTGGCCCGGACTGATCGTCGGCCTCGCCGGAATCGTGCTCATCTCCTACGACTCCCTCCGCCTCTCCGAGCACCTCTTCCTCGGCACCACCCTCGCCCTCGCCGCGACCGCCGCCGCCGCCTTCGGCCTCGTCCTCCACAAGCGCCACCACTCCCACGAAAACGTCGTGGTCGCCGCCGCCGTCCAGATGTC
>CAYPYM010000534.1:0-2889 GCA_964414435.1 uncultured Ignavibacteriales bacterium
GACAAGCTCGGAAACCAGGCAGCGATAACTTACGAGCCCCGTGGGAGGCGAAGGAGATCAACAGTAAATAAATATTTTAAAATGGTGTTTAATTTGGGTTAAAGAATGCTACTGCTTAAGCAAAGTGATCTAAAATAAATTCATTTCATCAGTAAAACTTTTCTTTAAGTGCTAAAACTCCCAATCGTATCGGTTATCTAATAATAATATAAAAAATAAATTATTATTATATTATTAGAGAATTTCCAAATTAATACGATTAAATCTGGCATATGAGCATCTTCAAGGGAAAAGAAGATATTGAATTATTTAATCAGTTAAAAAATAATAATTCACGTGCCTTGGATGAATTATTTTGTCGTTATTATCAAGGATTATGTCATTTTTCCTTTCAGATATTAAAGAGCGTTGAGCTTGCTGAGGAAGTTGTTTCAGATGTATTCTTAAATATTTGGCTGAAACGAGATAGAATAGAAATTAGAACAAGTCTTAAAGCCTACCTATTTACAGCAGTTCGAAACCAGTCATTAAATTATAATAACAAATACTCACAAATGTTCTTTCAGGATCTTGAGAAGTTGGATAAAGAGAACTTAATCTCAGAATTTCCTGCAGATCAATCAGTAAATTATGAGTCAACGAAAATTAGGATAGAGGATATTTTATCCAAATTGCCTGAGAAGCGACAATTAATATTTAGAATGAGCCGTTTTGATGAATTAAGCTACAAAGAGATCGCCGAAATCTTAAATATATCTGTTAATACTGTGCAAAATCAGATGATTAAGGCCATTCAATATATCGTATCCTTTAGGGGCAAATTAGATTAAAATCTAATTTTCAATAATCATTTCCTTCATTAATTATTTTTCCCAAAAGAAATAAAAAAAATTACCTGAATAGTAGGTAATGCTGAAAAATACTGTCTATAGTAATGATAATAGTATTAAATGGTCATAATTTAATTTTTAAAGGAAAATAATGAATAACACCAGATTCTTTGAATTAGCAACGAAAAACTTATCGGGAGAATGCAGTGATAATGAAAAAGAAGAATTAAGTTCATTCCTCAAGATTGAAATATACGAGAAGCAATACAAATTACTGGAATCCGAATGGCGTAATTTAAATTTGCCTGAAGATTATAATAAGTTTAATATTCAATATGCGCTTTCGAATCTGCATACAAAGATTAATACCTTTTCTGTTCCGAAGAATATATTTGTTAAGAAAAGGAGTTTTTCGCAGTATATTGGGACAAATTATATTTTCAAAATTGCAACTTCATTAGCTTTCCTTCTTATAATATCGCTTACAATTCTTTATCTAAATAACTTTTTCAAAGAATCCGCTAATGTCCCTTTATTTTTGGATAAAACAACACATCCAGGGCAGAAATCTATTATAACACTGCTGGATGGTACAACTATTACCCTTAATGCTGACAGTAAATTGAAATTTCCTAGAAACTTCAAGGATGACACAAGAAACGTGTATCTGGAAGGCGAAGCTTACTTTGAAGTAGCGCACGATACATCTAAACCATTTATAGTACATACAAGCAATTTTGATATAAAAGTGGTCGGGACTGTATTTGATGTCAAGGCTTTTCCAAATGAAAGTATTAATACAATTTCTCTCGTCACTGGCAAAGTAAAAGTTACTATCGGTCATAGGGGATCCAAGAACGGTGATATTATTTTGAAGCCAGATCAACAGTTTAATTATAACTTTAAATCAAAGAAGGATTATATAACTGGTTTTGACCTGCAGCAAGTTACGGGTTGGAAGGATAATGTACTTGTTTTTAACAATACATCGCTAGCGGAGGTCTTTGTTCAGCTTCGAAGAGCTTATGGAATTGAATTTATACTTGAAGATAAAGCCTCATCCAATATAAAGATAAAAGCAAATTTTAAAAACGATTCATTTTGGACTGTGGTTAGAATTATTAGTGCCGTTACCGGACTTGAATATAGATCAGTTGGGCAAGCAAATGAGCTTAGGAAAATTATCTTTTATAAAAAGTAGTTTTAGATTTATTAACAATTTTTAGCAATAAAAATCAAAGCTCTAAATTAGCTATGAAGATTAAGGAGTCTAAATAATGAAAGAAAGGGAATTTCCGTAGATGTATTCAAATAAAAAGCGCCGTAGCAATGTATCAAATTACTGCGGCGCTAGAAGTCAAACAACACCCGTTCTAGTGGGAATAATTTTGTTTAACTATATCGGAGATTAAATATATGTTTAATTTTAATAATTTTAAATCCTATAATGAGGAGTCAAATCCTTTATTAAGGGTATTAAAAATGACAGCATATTTCTCCATTTTCGGCATACTTATCCAGGGGATGCTGCTAAATTTTTTGCTTGCTGCGCCTACTGAGGGTCAGAACCTTAAAGATATAAAGATTACTATTTCTGCTTACAATGTCACCTTTAGTGACGCACTGCAAATAATCGAGAAGAAAACCGATTTTAATTTTACTTATGTACCAGATGAACTTCCACTTAACGCAAATGTTACAATTGATGTGACAAATGAATCTCTTTATAATTTATTAAAGGAATTAGCCAAACAATATGGCCTGGTATTCCAGAGAATCAATAATCAAATTGGGATTAAAAAAGTAATAAATGATGAACCAACTGCTACCGTCATTGAAAACAATGGCAAGATTAAAGGCCGTATTACAGATGCTTCTTCAAATGATCCATTGATGTCCGCAAATATCTTAATACAAGGTACAACAATTGGCACAACCTCTAACCAGGATGGATATTATGAATTGGGAAATCTTGCGCCTGGTAACTATACAATTGTAGTTAAATATGTTGGATATTCAACCCAAACTTCGACAATCACTGTAATGGAGGATAGGACAT
>CAYPYM010000535.1:0-2889 GCA_964414435.1 uncultured Ignavibacteriales bacterium
ACCTCGATCTCGGCAATGCCAGTTGGCTCTGCCTTGTCATCTATGAAAACAAAATCAATCGCAGTTATTTCCGTGTCAATCGCGTAACCACCCCGCTCGTGATCCACCATCAACGCCTTGTGGATGTCAGCGCAAAAATAACTTAGAGCTTGTCCCGGATTCGCGCTATCCTGTCGCCCGACATAGGCCGCAATGATTACTTTCATATGATTGTTGCTTTTACCCAATGCCGCGCTTCCCGATTCACCGGAATCGCTTTTCGCAATCCGAGGAAGCATCACGTCGCAAGCAGGATAGCCACCAAACTTTGTCCAGTTGCCGGATCGCACCCGCTCGACATAAAGCACATTCTGATTATATCCGTTCCCGGTCGTAATTCCCGACAACGTGGTCACGATGTTGTCAATGATGCTCTCTGTCCGCGGCACGCTCATTTTTTATTGAACTCCTTCACCACCGCCGACTCCACTGCCGGGATGATGGTTCTCATTGCATCCTGCTCGATGCCCGGTGTCGCCGCCTCGATCATGCCCTTGCCCCTGATGTGTTCGGTGCCGGCTTCCTGAAAGCGCAGGATATGATGAGCACCGTATTTGCGAGGGCTCTTGAGGACCATGTAGCCACCGAGGGCGTCCGGTCCGCGGGTGCCGACCTTAACCTTTTCAATCCACGATTCCCGAACATGGCGTCGCGTGCCGCCGCCTCGGAGCTTGAGATATTTGCGCCCGCTGGTTCTGCCCAGCCGGCCCGGTCCAGTCGGTCCCGATAAACGTTCGCGCCGAACCTGATCACGCCACTCGCGCCCCTTGGCCCTGAGCAAACGCCGCAGCATGTTGCGAGCTTCACGTGGAGCCGCCCTGTAAAACCGTTGCAAGGATGCGAACTCGGCAGGGTCGATATAGACACCGCTCTTTTCAGTAGCCGCCATATCTCGCCTCCGAGCGCAGGATTTCGAGGACGTGAGGGAGCCAACCATAACCGCCGACGTAAACCAGATTGCCGCCCGCCTCCTGGATGCTTCGCATGGTGCGGGTGCCCTGTCTTAGATAGAGCTCGGCCACCTGCTCGTCGATGGCGTTGGCGACATCAGGATAGATCTTAACAATGGTGTCGTCGCCACCGTCCATGATTTCCCATTTCTCGCCGGTCGTGCTAACAGTCGAGAACGCGCTGTACCACAACATCGACGGCATCGAGAATGCCGGGCTGACCAAAAGCACGGTCTCGGATGAGATAGTCGTGATCCGATAAACTCCGTCATTCACGCCACCATCTATAAGGAGCCGGTCTCCGACGGCCACGCCCCACGTGGTGAAGGTCGCGCCCGCCGATGTAATCCTGTTGTTCGCGCTTGCGCCTGGGTCGCTGGTCGCGCCGTCAGAGCCGGAGTAAAGTGTCCTCGGAGCCATGCCGCCGGTATAGCTGATTTTCAACACCTTCGGACCATGTGCCAGCGAGGTCTCTAGATAGATACTCCCGCGCCGCGATCTTCTGTCGGTGTCGCCGCAGAGCACATAATCGCTGTCGATCACGTCATCGCTGTTGGTCCATACTCGGGGCACGTCAGTATTATTAACGACGGTGATGGTCTCGTTGGTGTCAATCGGGAAACCATCAACCCAGAACTCACGCTGGCCGGCAATAACATCGTGATACTCGGTGCGGGCCTTGTATTGGATCGCCCGGTTCATGATGCGGACCATAGCCTGCCAACTCGCCTCCCGGATCAGGGCTTCGATTGCCGCCTCGTCCTTAGCGAAGGTTTGATCAGCCGTGGCCGGGGCCTTCTTGCCGAGCTTCAACCGCGCTCTGGCAGTTGTCGTCAGCTTGATCAGCGTCTCGTTTCTCAGGTTCATCCCGTCACCTTTTCGACCAGGGGCCGGGGAATCTCACCCCGCGCCCCTGGGCTGAAATTAGATCGAGCTGCCAACCAGCTCTCCCACGGTCCCGTCGGCAGTGACCGCATAGTTCTGAAACCATGCCGAATCAGCACCCACGATAGTTAGGGCCGAGTTGGTGCCGGTGCATTCAAACATGTTGCCGACGATCTGCGCCGTGGTGGCGGCCTCAAGCTCAATAGCGGGCTCATCGTCCTTGACCTTGATCACGTTGTCCTTGATCAAGAGCTCGGTGCATGCCGTGCCACCATCAATGATCGCGGCGGTCGAGTAGTTGCCGTATATCAGGTTGTCCACAATCTGAGTCCGGGCCACCGCAGTCGTGACGCCGAGGTTAATGGCGTTCGTGCACTGGGCGTCGGTGATCGCGGTTCGGAAAACATTGTGCCTGATCACCACGTCGGATGCTCCGGTCACGGTAATGGCCGAAATGAATTCATCCGTCCCGCTGGCCTCGCCGATCATGAACTCGCAGTCCTCGATCACGGCGTTGTCAGCGTCGGCGTTTAAAGTCAGGCCGGAAACCGTCGCGCTTACCGAAGGCCGGAAGGTCAGGTTTTTGACCGTCACGTTCGCGGCCGTAATGTCGATGGTGGCCGCTGTGTCGTTGTAGTCATAACGCGGCCGAAGCGTCCCTGTGCCGAGGCCAATGATTGAGACCCCGGCAATATCAAAGTCCGTGGTGGTGCCGCTGATCTCCTCGCTGTGGCCGGGCATGACGTAAATCACGTCGTTGGTGGTCGCGCCCGAAAGCGCGTAGTCGATGGTCGCATAGGGCAGGGATGGAGACCGGCCATAAGCGGTCGAATCCGTGCCCGTCGCCGAGTTGACCCACCAGATCGAGGCCGGAGCCTTCGACTTGTCCTGGGTGCTCCACTGAGTCGATCCCGGCTGATGAGTCTGATACATTTGAGCGCTGAGATAACCGACCGCTCCGATTATCAGCGCCAGAGCGAAAATCAAAATGGCGCGTTTCATAGTGACCTCCTTT
>CAYPYM010000536.1:0-2881 GCA_964414435.1 uncultured Ignavibacteriales bacterium
TCTTCCTCGACGGTCCGCCGCCGGTGGCTTGCCCGTGGTAACTCTCCGCATCTGATCCTGCCGATATGGGCCGCGCTGCTTCCGGGCAGCGCGGCCTTCCTATTGCCAGCCCGGTCGGGCAGGGCGCATTGGAGGTTGCTTTGCGGACCGGAATTGCCTACTATGACCGGGAACTACCGCACCGGGGCGTTGTTGACACGTGTAATTCGCTCCGGCTTATCAGATGAAAGGATTATGATTATGCGAAAGGGATTCGTTGTAGCGGTCGCGGCGGCGTCGCTGCTGCTGGCGGCATGTTCGTCCAACAAGAAGGCCGAATCCGCCAAGGCAACCACCACCACGCAGGCGGCCAACGACATCAATCCGGCCGATTACGATTTGAACGGCACGCCGGTTACCCTGGCCGGTATCACCTTCACCCCGCCCACCAACTGGACCGACCTTGGTCCGTCCGGCATGCGCAAAGCCGACTATTATCTCAGCCCGGTCAACGGCGAAACCGATTCCGCCACGGTGACGGTCTTCTACTTCGGCCCCACCGGCGGCGGTACGATCGACGCCAATATCGACCGCTGGATCGGCCAGATGGCCGTACCCAACGGCGACGCCAAGCAGGCCGCCAATGAGTACACGATGACTGTAGACTCAATGCCGGTGCATGTCATGTCGGTCGACGGGACGTTCAATGCATCGATGGGTGGGCCCATGAGCGGCCAGACCGAGGCCAAACCGAACTATGAAATGGTGGGAGTCGTGGTCGAGGCGCCGCAGGGGAATGTCTTTTTCAAGCTGACCGGCCCCACGGCCACCGCGAAGCAGATGGCCAACGAGTTCCTCGCCATGGTCAAGAGCATCAAGAAGGCGGCCTGATCGCCCCCGGCCGGCGGTGCAGAATCGCCGGTTTCCGACAAGGCTAACGTACCGTCGGCAGCCTTCGAATCAACGTCAGCGGCCGGGTCGTTTCCGACTCGGCCGTGATCGGCCGATCGAGATCCCAATCCTCCCACGAACCCAGAAGTTCGAAGTCTTGACGACCGTCAATCAGGCGCCGGAAATCGTCGGGGAGCAGGGCTCGATTGTGCTCGACCGTGCGGAACTCGTGTACGGTACCGCGATCGTCGATCCTCACGTTCCAGATTTCTTCATACAGCCGGGAAGCTTGATCGAGGAGGGTAACAGCGAAAGTCGATCGAACGGTCATGTCGCCGCACCGGATCACATAGGCATTGTCGCGATTATGGGCGAGGGGATCGGCGAATTGCAGGCAACTGTCGAGCAGGTAGAGGCCGCCCGGCGGAAGCGCCGCCGCTACCGAGTCGAGATGGCTGATCAGTTCGGCACGGTCGTCAAGATACAGCGACCCGAGCATGACGTAGACAAAATCGACCGGTGTCGGCACGGTGAAGGAGACCATGTCGCCCCGGAGGAAGGTCGGGGCGGGCTTGAGGCCGTGCCATCGGCGCCGGGCATAATCGAGCATGTTCGGGTTGATGTCGAGGCCGAACAGGCGATATCCCCGCGCGGCGAGTTCGCCGGCGTGTGGCGCCGGGCCGCAGGCGATCTCAAGCACCCGCTGCACCGGCGCGAGCGAAAACGTCTCGATACATCGCTCCATGACGCCGGTTTCGGCCGCCAGGTCGCGAAACGAAAAGGCTGCTTCGTAGTATTGCGGGAAATCGTACAGCAAAATCTTTCCTTCAACCCCAAACCCCTCACTGTTGCATACGGCAGATCGGGCCGGACCTATAACGGGCCGGCGGCCCCGGAATAATTCGCTGGGCGGATAATGTATAAAATCTGACCGATCGTCCCGAGCACCGCTGGCGTCTCGGGCAGCCGTACGACCGGCACGGCCGGTTCCGGCCTGTCGCCCACGTATGCGCGCCCCGCTTTTTTGACTTGTAAGTCCATGCCATGTTGTATATTCTTGGGAATCGCGACGAAACAGCGCATGTCCTGAAACGTATTGCAGAGAAGGAAAATGGTGCAGGAAAACGACGACGCCGTCATGATTGCGCAGGCCCTCAAGGGCGACCAGCAGGCGTATCGGGTCCTCACCGAACGGCACCGCCCGGCTATCTATCATATTGTGTTTAAGATAGTTCGGGATAAGGAGACGGCCAACGATCTGGTTCAGGAGACATTCATGAAAGCCTTTTCGTCGCTGGCGTCCTACCGTTCGGAGTACCGCTTCTCGACCTGGCTGTACAAGATCGCGGCCAACTGCTCGATCGATTTCCTGCGAAAAAAGAGGATACAGGTTCTGTCGCTGGAAGGCGGCCAGTTCAACGGTGAATCCGAAGGACGGACTATCGACGTACCGGACTACTCCTACCACCCTGAACGTGATCTGGTTCGAAAGGAACAGCGGTTCAGTATCGAAGAGGCTATCGACTCCCTGCCCAAGAAGTATCGGGAGGTTATCGTCTACCGCCATAAGGACGATAAATCATATGAGGAAATAGCCGATCTACTGGGTATACCGATCGGAACCGTGAAAGCCCGGATATTCCGGGCCCGGGAGCTTCTCAAAAAGAAGCTCAAGTCCGTGTAAATTCAGGAAGATTAAGGAGTTGACCGTATGCGTGGGCACCCTGGGATAATTCTCTCAGTGCTTCTCATGATAGTTCTCTTCACCGCACCGCCGGTCGCTTCCAAAGAGTTTACGTTCGACTATCAGAAGATTGTCGAGGTCGACCAGCCGGTGACGCTCGATCTCCGGCTCGGCCGGGGCAAAGTCAGCGTGACCGGTACCTCGGACAATCGCCTGATAATCGAGGCGGTCAAGCGCGTTCGGGCCTCCAATTCCAGTGAGGCCGAGGAAGTCGCGGACCATATTGAAATCAAGGTGCGCCACGACGGTGATGCGGTGAGTGTGGAG
>CAYPYM010000537.1:0-2870 GCA_964414435.1 uncultured Ignavibacteriales bacterium
GTCGGACCAGGCGATCGAAATCGAGGCCAGCACGAACCCGCCGAGCATCGTGAGCGCCGTCAGCAGCGTGCGTCGCTTCTGACGGTAGATATTGCGGTAGGCCATCTTCAGCGTGATCATAACACCGTCCCCTTACGGCTGCGCGTGCAGGTTCCTCAGAGAAAAGATTTCCGGATCGAGCTTGACATTGAACTCCAGCTCGAGATACCGGATGATTGTCTTGTGCCCCGCTTTGTTCTGCGGCACCATCTCGAGTGTCATCGGGATCGTCCGGCCATCGACCGTGCGAACATCGCTGTAGGTCATGACCCGCATCAGATTGCCCTTCTCGTCGTAGTACTTCTGCCAGACCGGGATATGACCCTGTTTCCTGATCGCGATCACGACACTCCCCCAGACCACCGCCACGTTTTCGTGCGGGATGCACTTGATGTACCAGAGGTCGGGATCGGCCGAATCCGGTTCGAAGAGGCCGTACGAGTAATCATCGAAGAACGACGACTCTTTGACCAGATCGTCGTTGGTGAAATCGGAGCCCATCCACGAGCCGGCCATCATCGACGGCGGGATCTTCATGACCTTGTTCGCCTTCGGCAGGTAGTTCCACATCTCGTTGTCGACCCGCAGCGTCGCGACATCTTTCTCACGGGCCGGAGCCGTAATGCGGATAAAGGTCTTCTTCAGCCCCTCCGACCAGGTATCCATGGAGAGCGTCCGCTGCCAGTGAGGCGTGACAATCTCCATTTCGACCGTGGCGTAGGCCGACTTCGCCCGGTAGAGGACATCGACCTCGTGCACGAGCGAATCGACATCGACCGTGCCGGCCGCACCGCCGGTTGAGGCGGCCGCGAGTATCAGGGTCAGCGCTATTACAACATTTCTAATCATAAGTCCCACCTCATTTCTTTTCAGGCGAGCCGGGCGGCAAAAGGCCGCCGAGCAGCAGATCGCCCACCTCTTCCTGCAGTTCCTTATCGTCGAACCGGACCACCTGCAGTGCTATCTGGAAAAAAAGGCCATCAACTGCGGCCAGGATTACCGACGCGGCCAGATCGGCGTTGACCGGACGGAACTGACCGGCATCGATCCCGGCCTGAATCGTCCGGCCGAGTTGAGCGATCATCTCACCGTAGAGCGGGCCCATTTCAATCAGGGCCGGTTTGCCGTCACGGCGCGGAATCCCCATCGCGTAGAAGTCAAACATCGCCTCGACCCGTTCCGGCTGGTTTAGAAAATACTCGAACGTCGAGGAGACGACCGTACGCACCTGGCTGAGCGGATCGCCGGCCTGTTCCATCTGTGCGCCGGCGTAGGCCGCCCAGTCCTCGACCATATCGCCGAAGCAGCCCACGATGAGGTCGGTCTTGGAGGGGAAGTACTCGTAGAGGGTCCCCTTGCCCACGCCGGCGGCGTCGGCGATTTCAATCATCTTGAAATTGCTCAGCCCGGACCGGGCGAACACTTTAAGCGCTGCCTTGAGGATCTCTTTGCGCTTAGCTCTTTTGTCAACTATTCGCGGTGTCATGTATCCAACCTATTCAATACCGACCGGTCGGTCAAGTTCTTTCTCTTATAATACGGCAGAAATCTCGGAGGTTTCACTGAAAAATACGGAAAGTGTTCAACTGATTATTTAGCAACAGATTACGGTTAGGGAGCACGGCACGGAATCGCTCCGGGCGGCCAGACGGGGAGGTCCGGCCGAGATTTCGGACTGGTCGGAAGTGGCCGTTTTTCAGCCGGGCGGCGGGGTCACGGCTCGTACTCAGCGAAGGCGTCATCGGGGTAGCAATACAGCCAGTACTCCCCCGGTTCGGCCGAGGCGATCACCGGATGACCGGTGGCGTGGGCGTGTTTTGAGGCGTGACGGTTGGGCGAGTTGTCGCAGCAAAGGGTGACGCCGCATTCCTGGCAGGTGCGCAGGTGAACCCACCGGGCGCCGATCGCCACACACTCCTCGCAGACCTGCTCGGCCGGGTGCTTGACGTCCGTGACGGCTTCTATATGTGGGCAAGTTTTTTCGGGCATACGGTACTCCATAGTCTTCGGCGGGGCCGAGCGTTTTGAACCTTGTCCTGTCATTGGTACGCGCGGAGCGGAGTCGACGGTTGGGTGCGAACGCGGCCGGGTCGATAATAGGAGTGGTTCTGAAATAGTTGGAGATTTAAATGTCGGAGCGGGCGTTTTGATGCGTATCATAAGGGATTCCGCGCATTTTCGGTTCGTATCGATGACACCGGTTCGAACCGGCGGGCGGCGGAATCGGGCAAGCGCAGGGCCGTCACTCGGACGGTCCTCCCGGAGTTTTCCAAATCGTCTTATTTCTCGAGATTGCTGATGGCGCAGACGCGACAAGCGGCGGCCCCGCCGCCCGGCGGACATCATGTCGGAGGCAACCGCATTCTGTCGGTCGACAGTATGCGGGGACTGGCGATGGTGCTGGTGATTTTGCAGCACTGTTACCAGGTGGTTGATCCCCACCAGGTGACCGCGTGGATGGACTACCTCATATATCTGCCCACCCGGATGGCCTCGGTGGCGTTCATGGCGACCTCGGGCATGATGATCAGCTTCTTTTTGTTCTCGACCGGCGACTGGTCGCGGATCTATCGGCGGTTCGCCCGGCGCGCGGTGCTGTTGCTGCTCGTGGCGCACTCTGCAATTCACCTGGCGCGCTACTTCTATCTGGATCCGGTCGGCCCGAAAACTTTACTCGATCATATTCTTTTCGATTATCCGATCACCGATACGATTGCGGTTGCGCTCCTGACCGCACCGCTGATTATCCATCACACCGGTCGCACGCTGAGAGTCGCCCTGGCGATCGGCCTGATCGCGGTCACACCGGTTGTCCTCATCCTGTATCAACC
>CAYPYM010000538.1:0-2863 GCA_964414435.1 uncultured Ignavibacteriales bacterium
GCCTGGCCGATGATCAGATCACCCTGTTTCTGATCGTATCGACCATCTCGGCGGTGATCGGTTCGTTCATTCTCGGCTGGATCTCTCAAAGCGTGTCGCTCAAAAAGCTGCTCGCCGGGGTAATCTGGGGATGGATCATCGCCCTGATCGCCTTTGTTTTCACCGACAGCATGACGCTCGTCTGGATCCTCGGCTCGCTGGTCGGCATTCTGCTGGGTGGCCTGTGGACCGTCTCACGCCCGCTGCTCGGCGAGCTGGTGCCGAAGGACGAACTGGGGCGATTCTACGGCCTCTTTTCGCTTTCCGGCCGTACCGCCGCCGTGATCGGTCCGTTGATCTGGACAACCGTGGTCTACCTGTTCAACCCGGAACGAACGGTCGGGCGTTTTTTCGCCGCGACCTTCGATCTTCTCCCGGACACGCAGACGAAACTCCCGTATAAGATGGGTGTACTCTCACTGGTAGTGATGATGGCCTTCGGCCTGATCCTCTTCCGCAAAGTGCCGGATACTACAAAGGGTAGCTGATGGGCGGGAAAGTCGGCGACTGGTATCAATACAGCGGTGCGGTTCATATCCACACCACCGAATCGGACGGCACCAAACCGATTGCCGAAGTCGTAGCGATCGGCAAACGGGCCGGGCTCGACTTCATGATGTTCGCCGATCACATGACGCTCTCGAATCGCGACAACGGGGGAGAGGGGATGTACAACGGCATGCTGGTCGTGGTCGGTTACGAGCACAACGACGAGGCCGACAACCATCACTATCTTCTCTTTGAATCTCCCGGCGTCTATCCGGCCGAGCTGACGGCCCGCGAGTATGTCGCCGCCGGAGCCGCCGACAGCGCGCTCGGCATCATGGCCCATCCCGATGAGATCCGCAACCGCATGCCGCAGTTTCCGCCCTACCCGTGGATCGACTGGAGCGTCGAGGGATACACCGGGGTCGAGTTGTGGAACCAGATGTCCGAGTGGATGGAGCGGCTGACCCCGTGGAACAAGCTGGCGATGGCGTTCTCACCGCGCAAATCAATGATCGGCCCGACCAACCGCATCCTGCGCCTCTGGGACGAGATGAACCGTCAGCGCAAGACGGTCGGGATCGCCGGGGTCGACGCCCACGCTTTCCCGATAAAGGTCGGTCCCCTCACGGTCGAGATCTTCCCCTATAAGGTGCATTTCCGGTGTCTCCGCACGCACGTCCTGCTGCCGGAGCCGATGGCCGCTGATTTTCCGACCGCCAGCCGTCAGCTCTACAATGCCCTCCGCGACTGCCGCGTCTTCTGTTCCAATATGCGCTGGGGTGACGCCGAAGGATTCGAATTCACCGCCGGCAACGGCCGTGAGCAGATCACCTGCGGGGGAGAGATTCAGATTGACGATTCTACCCGCCTGACGGTCCACCTTCCGCACAAAGCGCTCGTTCGGATCGTCCATGACGTCTCGCCGATGCTCGAAGCCGAGACTAACCGAATCGAATTGAAGACAACCGAGCCGGGGCTATACCGGGTCGAGGCGTGGAAAGGGAAGCGCGGCTGGATCTTCTCGAACCACATCCGGCTCCGAGAGTAACGGCCCCGGCGACAGGACTGCAAAGACCCATGAACGGAAAAATGCTCAACCTGTTCGACGGCGATCTCGCCGATAACGGCAGCCGCATCCTCTGCAAATTCGTGCTGGTGCGGATGGACGAGACGGTCCACCTGGTGGTCGGGCCGCTCCGGGAGTTCCCCTACCACGCCTCGCTGGTCGAACGCTTCTGCCGACTCCACGAAATCGCCTCCGGCTGGGAGAAGAAGCCCGATCGGTACGAGATTTTCGAAGGTGACTGCGAAATTCTGGGCGGCGGGTACTTCGATCTGGACCCGGGCGGCCGCCGGCTGAGCCTGTGGGGGGCGTCGAGCGTGTACGGCAGCTTTCCGGCCCGGGAAGCGAATCTGGTGGTGGAATCCGAGCCGATTTTCAGGGGATTTTCGGTAACCGTACAATAGCGGTATTTTATGCTATTTTTTTCACAACCCCGGTTCCACCGCCGGTCTTGATCGTTTCTGTCAATTCATTGCTGCACATTACATTAATGTACCCCATCGACCCTTCCGAATTACCCTCCTGCCACTACCGAACGGCCCAATTGTACTTGACAAAGCTTCGTATATAAGCTAAAGTTGGAGAATTATTTGGTAGGCATAGACAATATATATGTTTGACACCTTCTTTCCGATTTTGCTTCTGGTCGTGGTTGCCACCGGCATCGCCGGGGCGCTGGTTCTCATGTCGGTGTTGTTTGGACGGCGGACCGCGCTGGGCAAGAAAAACGACCCCTACGAATGCGGCGTGGAACCGATCGGCAGCACCAAGAATCCGGTGCCGGTGAAGTTCTACCTGGTTGCTATCTCCTTCATCCTGTTCGACATCGAACTCATCTTCCTCCTCCCGTGGGCGGTCGTGGCTCGCAAGCTGGGCGCGTTCGGGTTCTGGTCGATGGCTGTGTTTGTGCTCATCATTCTGATCGGCTACCTGTACGAACTCAGCCGGGGAGCGCTGAAGTGGGATTAGAAGACAAAATTCCCGATTCAATCATACTGACCTCGCTCGATAAGATGGTCAACTGGGCCCGGAAGCGGTCGATGTGGCCGCTGGGCTTCGGGCTGGCCTGCTGCGCGATCGAGATGATCTCGACCTTCGCGTCGCATTTCGACCTCGCCCGGTTTGGCATGGAGGTCATGCGGCCGTCGCCCCGTCAGGCCGACCTCATGATTGTCGCCGGCCGCGTCTCGGTGAAGATGGCGCCGGTGGTCAAGACCCTCTACGAACAGATGCCCGAGCCCAAGTGGGTCATTTCGATGGGCGCCTGCGCCT
>CAYPYM010000539.1:0-2860 GCA_964414435.1 uncultured Ignavibacteriales bacterium
GCATCCACCTGCTCCTGGTCGATCCGCTGCCGGTGTTCAATGTCGGCCTGTCGCCGATCCTCCCACCCGATGCCGCCCGCAGCCCGTTCCAGAACCAGAATCAGCAGCAGTCGCCGCCAAAGGGAGACATCGTCAAACTGCTGAATTCGATCGGTATCAACTGGAGCCCGACTCAGATCGTCTGGGACGCCTTTAACCCGCATCCCGATTTCCAGGAACTGCAGCCGGAGATCATGTTCGTCAGCCGGGCGAATGAATCGACCGACGCCTTCAACGACAATAGCCCGGCCACGGCCGGACTGCAGGAACTGGTGATGATGTACGCCGGAACGATGTTCAAGCAGGTCGATTCACCCTACGAGTTCGAACCGCTGCTTCGTTCGGGCCGTCTGTCGGGTGTCCTGCCGTACCAGAATCTCGTTCGCCGCGGATTCCTCGGCATGGGCTTCAACATCAATCCGAATCCGCGTCGGGTGCCGACCAACGAGACTTACGTCCTCGCCGGGCACGTGTTCGGCAGCAGCAGTCCGGGCGGGGTCGACTCGACCAACGCCACCACGGTCAATGCGATCGTTGTCGCCGATGTCGACTTTATCACCGACCAGTTCTTCCGCATCCGCGAGCAGGGGCTGGGCAACCTGAATTTCGATAACGTCCCGTTCTTCCTCAACTGCATGGATGTGCTCGTGAAGGACACGTCGTTTATCGATCTCCGCAAGAAACGGGTGAAGCACCGGACGCTCGAAACGGTCGAGGCGCAGACGCAGGACTTCATCCAGCGTCGTCTCGAACAGGAGAAGGAAGCCGAAACCGAAGCGCAGAAGGCGCTCAGCGACGCCCAGCAGCGACTGAACGAGAAGGTCAACGCGGTGCTCAACCGGACTGATCTCGATCAGCAGGCCAAGCAGATCATGGCCAAGAACCTGCAGGAGGTCGAGAACCGGCGGTTCGAGGTGCTCAAGACAAATATCGAGGCGCAGAAGGAGGCGAAAGTGGCCGCCGGAAAGGAGGACATGGAGGCGCATATCCGCGGTATCCAGACGCGGATCCGCACGCTCGCCGTGCTGCTGCCGCCGATTCCGGTCCTTGTCGTGGGCGTGTTCATCTTCGTCCGCCGTCGCCGCCGTGAACGAGAGGGCGCAGCCGCGGCCCGCAGGTTGAGGAGCTAGGCCATGAATGAAAACAAGAAGACATTGATTTTCATCGGAGCCGCTGTCGTGCTGACCGCCCTGGCGCTCATATTCCGGCCGCACCCGGTCACGCCCGATCGGTTCCTCGATCAGGGAAAATCCTTCTACCCCGACTTCACCGACCCGAATGCCGCGACGACGCTGGAGGTAGTCGACTTCGACGCCAACACCGGCCAGCCCAACGCGTTCAAAGTGACCTTCGCGAATAATCGCTGGGTGATCCCGTCGCATGACGACTATCCCGCCGACGCCAAGGACCGTCTCGCGCAGACCGCCGCCGGCGTGATCGATATCAAGCGCGACGACTACCGCTCTGACAATGTCGCCGATTTCCCGGCCTTCGGCGTGGTCGATCCGCTCTCCGAAGATGCCGGACTGACCGGCCGCGGCAAGCGGGTGACGATCAAGAACGCCGAGGGCGAGGTCCTCTCGGATCTGATCTTCGGCAACGAGGTTCCTGACCGACCCGACTTCCGCTATGTCCGCAAGCCCGATGAGAAGCGGGTGTATGCATCGCGGGTGAAGATCGATATCTCGACCCGGTTCCAGGACTGGATCAATCGCGATCTGCTCGAACTGGAGCCGACGAATATCAATCAGATCACCATCAACGATTACAATATCAATGAACGCACCCGCTCGGTCGAGAACCGCGGCAAGGTGGTGCTGAACCGATCCGACGGCAAGTGGACCATCCCCGGCCTGAAATCCGGACTCGAGGTCGATTCCACCACGATGGCGGCGATGGTCAAAACACTCGACTCGCTGCTGATCGTCGGCGTCCGCCCGAAACCACAGGGGCTGTCGGCATCGCTCAAGCAGTCCTCCGGCCAGTCGCAGTTGTCGCAGGACGACGCCCGCTCGCTTCAGAGCAAGGGGTTCTTCTTCACCCGCGACGGCCAGTTGATGTCGAACGACGGTGAGATGCTGGTCGACACCAGGAAAGGCGTGCAGTACACGCTGCGCTTCGGCGAGATCGTCTACGGATCGGGGGATGAGTCAAGCTCGGATACCGGCCAGGCTGCAAACTCCGACGAAGCCGCCCAGAACCGGTACCTGTTTGTCACGGCGGCGTTCGACCCGTCGGAACTGCCGGAACCGAGAAAGGCTAACGATACAACCTTCCTTACGACCCCCGACAGCACCTGGTCCGATGCCGACCGGGCCAACAAGCAGCTTTACGACGCTCACAAATCGTGGGAGACGCAGGTTGCCAACGGCAAGCAGAAGACCCAGGAGCTGAACGATCGCTTCGCCGACTGGTACTACGTCATCGCTGAGGACAGCTTCGCCAAACTGCACAAGACGCGGAGCGAGCTGATTCGAGAGAAAACGAAGTAATCGCTCTCATAGAACCGGCACCCGATGGGTGTCGGTGGCGAAAAAGGGGCGTCCGGCTTCGGCCGGGCGCCTTCTTTTGTCCGGATCAATGCGGAGCGCACCCGGGGAAAAGAAAAGGGACCGGCGTGGCAACCGGTCCCTTCGAGTATCTATCGCAACGGCACTCTACATGAACTTCTTCACGAGCTTCAGCACGCCCTGGTCCCAGCCGACCCGGTGCGTCACACCCGATTTGATATGACTCAGCTCTTCCTTGTGCTCGAGATACCACTTGTGTGAGGAGATCAGGGCATCCTCGTTGGAGTAGTGCGCTTTCCAGCCGAGTGTCT
>CAYPYM010000540.1:0-2852 GCA_964414435.1 uncultured Ignavibacteriales bacterium
TAGAATATACCATAGCCATCTGGAGAGGAGTCACCAGCAGGTCTCCCTGGCCGACTATCGGGCGAAGAGGGCGGTCGTGCTCTTCTTCTACCCGAAGGATGGGACGGCGATCTGCACCAAGGAGGCGTGTCGTTTCCGCGACGCCTACGAGGAGTTCGTCCAAGCCGGGGCGGTGGTCATCGGAGTGAGTTCCGACTCGGAGGAGAGCCACCATGCCTTTGCGAGCGGCCATCGGCTGCCGTTCGTCCTGCTGTCCGACGCCGAGGGGGCCCTGCGCAAGGCATTTGGCGTGCCCAAGACCTTGGGGATCATGCGCAACATCGCGTTGATCGGGATGCCGATGGAGCTGTCGTACACGGCGAGTATTTACTGGATCTTCCGGGGGAAGGTGAAGCTCGACGAGCATAGTTATTGAGCGCCGGTCGGTGTTCTGTTGTTCCGTCGCATCACACCGCGCTTGCGCGCGCCAGGATCCGACGGAACAGTAGCGAAATCCGACGGAGCGGGTAAAGGGGCGGAGGGGGCTCAGGGCAAGACTTCGCCGGCGGGTAACTGCGGGGCGCCGCCCGATTTTGGACAAATCCGATCATTTTTCCGTTGCATCCCCGCCGCCGCGGGTTAGATTAAGATAGACACACGAGCAGAACGCAGGCTGCCGGGCGTCGCACGGACCCGGGACCACTCTCTCTCAAGCCGAGCAGCGACTGCACACTTTTTCGCGGACGGTGCCTATGCATTACACAGTCCAGCCGTCGGTTGACGGTACCTTTGTGATCGTGAAAGTGGTCGGTGAGGTGACGACCGCACTCGCGCGCGAATATTCGGCGGTCGCCACCGAAAAATCGCGCGAGTGGAACATCCGTAATTTCATGATCGATGCCCGGGAAGCCCGCAATGTCGAGTCCACCCTGACCAATTACGAATATGCCTACGAAGATATGCCGAAGCAGGACCTCAACGCCGCCGCCCGGGTAGCGCTGCTGGTCGCGCCGGAGGATCACTCCCACGATTTCATTGAAGTCGTAACGCGCAACGCGGGATTCAACGTGCGCCTTTTCCGGAACGAAGCGCAGGCGCGGAACTGGATCAACAAGACGGAGCCCGTGAACGAGAAGTAACGCCGGTACCGGCCGGCCGCTTCCTACCGCCCTAATTCAGCAGGCTGATCGCCAGGTTCAGGCTCGACGCAAACGCCACCCAGAGCGTATACGGGACGAACAGCCACCCGGCAAGCCGGCTCCGCTTTCGGAATGTCAGCGCCACGGCGATAATCGCGGCCAGGAGCACAAAGATATCAACCAGGGCCGCATCGACCATCTGCCTCCCAAAAAACAGCCACGACCAGAGACCGTTGAATGCGAGCTGGATCGCGTACAGCAGCAGCGCCACCCGCGTCTCGATCCACCGGCCGGAGCGCCACACGAGCCATGCCGCGACCGCCATGGTGGCATACAGATAGGTCCACACCGGCGGGAAGATCCAGCCGGGCGGGGTCCACGACGGTTTGGCCAGCTCCCGGTACCAGTCGCCGGGCTGAAACTGGGCGGCGAACGTCGCGACGCCGAATGTCACCACCAGCGCTACGGCGAGGCCCATCCAGTCGACCGCGCGGCTGCGGGTTGCCGGCCTGTTCTGTAAAGTGTTTGTCTCCATACCGATTCTGCCTCTGAAAACCCGAATCGTCCCCGATGTTCCCCCGCGCTTGTTCGGTTTCTCCTTGTTCGCCGAACTTTCCGGGCACAATGCCCCGGCGGCACTTGTACTAGACGTACACAAGCGAGCGCCGCACGCGCGCCGTCGGGTTCTCAAGCCTTTCGATTCTACACCTGTTGCCATGCCCCAAACATTCGTCTTGCGGCGCTCTACACGCACGCCGATACTGTCGTGAAGAAGATATCCGGCCGCTGGCCGGAAGGAGATGTCATATGGAAGCGCCTCTCTCACGCGATTTGCTCGAACGGATGAACGCCTACTGGCGGGCCGCCAATTATCTTTCGGTCGGTCAGATCTATCTGCTCGATAACCCGCTGCTGAAACAACCGCTGGCGAAGGAACATGTCAAACCGCGCCTGCTCGGCCACTGGGGCACCACCCCGGGGCTTAATTTGCTTTATGTGCATCTCAACCGGATCATCAAGGAGCGCGATCTCGACATGATTTTTGTCACCGGTCCCGGCCACGGCGGCCCGGCGCTGGTGGCCAATACCTATCTTGAAGGCACGTACAGCGAACTCTATCACTCGATCGGCCGTGACGAGGCGGGGTTGCAGCGCCTGTTCAAGCAGTTCTCGTTCCCCGGCGGCGTGCCGAGTCACGTCGCCCCCGAGACGCCCGGCTCGATAAATGAGGGTGGCGAGTTGGGGTACAGTCTCGCCCACGCCTACGGCGCGGTGTTCGACAATCCCGATTTAATAGCGGCGTGTGTGGTCGGCGACGGCGAGGCGGAGACCGGCCCGCTGGCGACGAGCTGGCATTCCAACAAGTTTCTTAATCCGGTGCACGACGGCGCGGTGCTGCCGATCCTGCATCTCAACGGTTACAAGATCGCCAACCCGACGGTCCTGGCGCGAATCGGGGAGTCCGAGCTGCAGCAGTTGATGCGCGGTTTCGGCTACGAGCCGTACGTTGTCGCCGGCGACGATCCCGAGACGGTCCATCAGCAGCTGGCTGCGACTCTCGATACCGTGATTGATGAGATCCATGCGATTCAGACCGAGGCGCGCGAGCATGGGTTCAAGAAGCGCCCGGTCTGGCCGATGATCATTTTCCGCACGCCCAAGGGGTGGACCGGTCCGAAAGTGGTTGACGGTCTTCCGGTCGAGGGGTCGTTCCGCGCCCACCAGGTGCCGCTG
>CAYPYM010000541.1:0-1225 GCA_964414435.1 uncultured Ignavibacteriales bacterium
GTGTCGATCACGAAATTATGCGGCGGGTTGTCGGGATCGACCGTCCA
This sequence comes from uncultured Ignavibacteriales bacterium, assembly GCA_964414435.1. Taxonomy (GTDB): domain Bacteria; phylum Zixibacteria; class MSB-5A5; order GN15; family FEB-12; genus JAGNLV01. The sequence continues at coordinate 48 of CAYPYM010000541.1, forward strand.
CGGCGGTTCCCGCGTGATTCGCTTGTACATCAGGAAATCGTCCGGGCAGATCACTTTCGGGATGTGATCGCCGAACATCATCTTGTCGCCGGTCGCTATCGGCTGGTAGTAGTAGAACTGGTCGCCGTTGAGATCCGGTCCGCCCTGCACCGCATACATGTAGGTGGGAATGTCGGCGTTGCAGATATCGGTGCCATCGTAGAGGACAAACGGCGCCGACCGGGTGATGAAGCGGCTGCCGAGGGTCCACCAGAGCGCGAGACCGCCGACCACCGGGTACCGGTGATAGAGAACCGTGCCGCCGTTATAGAAGATGTTCGAATCGGTCGGGACCACCCCCGCCTTGACCAGGCTGTCGAGCATGGCATTATAGACGCCCATGCGGCCGGCGATCAGGGTGGTGAGACTGTCGGCCAGCTGGTTGGCGATTTTCTTCGCAGCGGCGGCTTCGTCGAGCCCGATAAACGGCACGGTCAGGACATCTTTGCCGCTTTCGTCGACCCGGACATACCCCTCATTGAGCATGAACTTGATCTGGTTGGTCACGACCGACGTGTCGCAGACGGCGAGGTCGGCGATCTGCCCGGGGGACATACCCTTGTCGAGCAGGAGAAACAGAACGCGGCTCAGTTCGTTGTCGAAATAGGGATGCTCGGAGACGCGGGGCGGGAGCGTGATGCGCTCCTCGAGATACGGCGCGATACCGGTGGGCACATTGAAGTTGAGGGTGAAGGGCTGCTTGAACACGCCCTGCCCCGGCAGGATATCGTCGAGCGTGTCGACGACGTCGTAGACTTTGACCGTCGCCAGCGCCTTGCCGTAGTTCGCCGGAATGCGCAAGGTCGCCTTGGCGTGGATCGTCTCTTCCGGCGGGATCGCGTAACTGGAACGGGAGCGGCGTTCCGGGTTGAGGTAGCCGCCCTCGAACTGGATCTCGGTCATGACCACGACGAACTTGGGTCGGTCGGTGTTATTGGTGATATCGAACTGGGCGGTCTGTGCGCCCCAGCGGAGCGACGGGAAGTTGATCTCGCCGAACTTCAGGTCGGGTTGAGACTGCTGCGCGGCGACGCCGATCGCGGTCGCCAGACACAGGCCAAGCACCATCCAGAAACGTTTACGCATTCGTTGCTCTCCTCGTATTTCCCGAGCAGCTGGAGCACGACGCCCTTGTTGAG
>CAYPYM010000541.1:1235-2850 GCA_964414435.1 uncultured Ignavibacteriales bacterium
AGCTGACCGCAGGCCGCGTCGATATCTCTTCCCCGGCTTTTGCGCACGGTAACGGCCGGAACCCTGGGGTAGAGTTCGCGGGCGAACCGGTCGACTTCGTCATCGGTGGGGCGCTCGAACGGCAGGCCCTCCACCGGATTATACGCCAGAACATTTATTTTGCACGGAATTCCGTGAAGCAGGCGGGTGAGCGCTTTGATATCGGCAGGGGTGTCGTTAAACCCCTTGAACAGGATGTATTCGATCGTCACCCGGTCTTTGGTTTTCTCAGCGAAATACTTCACCGCCTCCATCAGCTTCTCGAGCCCGAAGGTCCGAGCGACCGGCATGATTCTGAGCCGCTTCTCCTGCGTGGCGGCGTGCAGCGAGAGGGCCAGGCGGACCTTGAGGCCGGTGTCGGCCAACTTGCGAATCTTGGGGGTGACCCCGGAGGTCGAAACGGTGATGCGCTTGGCAGCGTGGCCGAGGCCCATCGGATCGGAGATGATCCGGATCGCCTCGACGACATTCTCGAAATTGTTGAGCGGCTCGCCCATGCCCATCATGACGATATTGGTGAAGGCGTCGTTCCCGAACCGTTCCCGCAGATACAGGAGCTGGCCGATGATCTCGCCGACGGTCAGGTCGCGCAGGAGCCCGAGGGTGCCGGTCGCGCAGAACTTGCAGGCGAGCGCGCAGCCGGCCTGGATCGAGATGCAAACGGTCCGGCGGTCGTCGTCGGGGATCAGCACCGTCTCGATCGGGTGGCCGTCGTGGAGACGGAACAGGAACTTGCGGGTGCCGTCCTCGGACAGCGAATCGATCTCCGGCTGCATCGGTTCGAACGTGTAGGCATCATCCAGCCGCGAGCGAATCTCCTTGGAGAGGTCGGTCATGAGCTGGAAATCGTACTGCCGCACCTGATAGAGCCAGTGGAACATCTGCCGTCCCTTGTACGGCTGCTGGCCCATCGACTGCATGAGTTGTTCGAGCTGGGGTCGGGTATAGCCGAGCAGATTGACTTTTTGCATAGCCATGTAATTTATACCCCTGACCGGAAATGGCAAGGGGGAATTTGCGGCGGGCGGTGGTCGGGGTAGGCTAAGACCATGTACGGGCGGCGGTTGGATTGTCGGTTGGGGCGATCCGGGGAGGTGTCCGGAGGGATACTCAACTTGACAGTATGGGGCGGTGAGGGTATTATGGATGGATTATTCGGGGTGTAGCGCAGCCTGGTCAGCGCGCCTGCTTTGGGAGCAGGATGTCGGAGGTTCAAATCCTCTCACCCCGACTAGTTACCTTGTTGTTGTCTGGTACTTGGCGAAGCGGCCACCGTTTCCCCACCGAAACCTCCAACACCCTTGCGGTCAGCTCAGGCTCGCCCCACAGCGACTCGGCTCGTTCTCCACCGCGGGGCAGCTTCCGGCAACATCTTGGGCGTCATCCATGGTGCAGCGGGGATACCGATCGCTTTGTTGGAGCACCTGGAGCTGAGCGAGGTGATCGAGGAAATGGCCGACGCCCTCCGGGAGCGGTTCCGTGGTCACTGCCCGAAGGGCAACGACGAGCAACCCATGCAGAAGTAGTCGTCGCCCTTCATCGAGAACCCATCTTCACCAAGACGGATCACCGAGCG
>CAYPYM010000542.1:0-2845 GCA_964414435.1 uncultured Ignavibacteriales bacterium
CACCCGGCGAATGGCGGGCACCCTCTACGCCCAGGCGGTCGAAAAGCTGTTCCGGGTCGAGGTGTCGATCGACGGCCTCACCGACGCCGAGATCGCCCAGCAGATCGCCGAGCAGGTCAATGCCCAGGGCGGCGAGGTGAAGAACGTGACGGTCGAGACAAATCCCGACGGCTCCAAGCAGTTCCAGATCGAGATTGCCACCGACAGCCAGTAACGTCCGCCCGAACGAGCGGAAAACAAAGCGCCGGCAGCTGCTCAGCTCCGGCGCTTTTTCTTACTGCGACGCGGCAATCGAGCACCCCGTTTTCATAATTTCGAAAACGGGGGTAATTGCAGCAAATCGGATTTCTCAGTCGATCATCCGCGCAATGAGAAACGCCGCCGACGCCGCCAGACCCCCGATCAACACGGTCTGGGCCCCGCTCTTGACCGGATTCAACCCGGTGAACCGCCCCTTTACGAACCCGAACACAAACAGCGCCGCCATCGTCACGCCGATCGAGACATAAAGCGCGGTCATGATATGCCCGATTATCATGTACGGCGACAGCGGGATCAGCCCGCCCACAACGTATGACAGGGCGATCGTAAACGCGCTCTGCCGTGCCCGGCGCGGGTCGGGCTTCTCGAGCCCCAGCTCGAACTTCATCATGAAGTCGACCCAGCGATCGCGATCGGCCCGGATCGCCGCCACCACCGGCGCCGCCTCGGTGTCCGACATGCCATACCCCCGGAACACCTCGGCCACCTCCTCGGCCTCCTGCTCGGGTACGACCTCGACCTCGCGGATCTCGCGCTGCCGTTCCGACTCGTAGTGCTCGCGGTCGGTCCGCGCGGCCAGTTAGCCGCCCAGCCCCATGGCGATCGACCCGGCCGCGATCTCAGCCAGCCCGGCCGTCACGACGATATGAGTCGACGCCGCCGCGCCGGTCAGACCCGCCGCCAGCGCGAACGGCACAGTGAGGCCGTCGGCCATCCCAATGACGATATCCCGTACTGTCTCGCTGGCGGTGAAATGCTTTTCGACATGAGGCGTGCTCGGCATGAGCCCTCCGATTGAGAAAGATGGCATTCTTTGCCTGCTAATATAGCCGAATCGTTGAGCGCAGGTCAAATCCCCTTTGCCGCTACCCGGCGGCGGCAGGGCGCACGAAAAAAGCCGGCGGAGTTTGGGTTCCGCCGGCCCGATCGTAATCTCCGTTGAGTATTATAGCTCGTAGAACGATTGGAAATCGAACTGGAGCTTCGGATGCGAGTACTCGCCCTTCTCCTTGTTAAGGACATACCCCTGCTCATACTGCCCCGCCCCGATCTTACGGATCATCTCGACAAACCGATCGATCTCGTCGGTCGTGTTGTACATCCCGAACGACATCCGAATCGTCCCCGGCAGCTTCGACCGATCCCGCGCGAGAATCTCCAGCTCCAGCTTCTTCGCTTCTTCGGGGTTCACGTGAAGCAGCTCCTTGACATACGTGTGCGCGCAGAAACAGCCCGAGCGCACGCCGATCGCTCCCTCGAGCGAGAGTATGGCGGCCGTGAGCGCATGCGGAACGCCCTTCACGTTCAATGAGACCACGCCGAGCCGACCGGCGGCGTTGGCCGGGTCGGTGTCGCCGTAGAGGGTGACCTCGGGGATCTTCTCCAGTTCCCTGAGGGCGTAGGCGGTCAGGTCGGCTTCGTGCCGGATAATCGCCTCCCAGCCGAGCGCCTGAAACAGGCGAATCGCTTTCGCCAGCGCAACCACCCCGACAATATCCGGCGTGCCGGCTTCTTCCTTCTCCGGCAGATCGGTCCAGTACGCTTCCTCGAGCGTGACGATATCGACCACGCCGCCGCCGACCGTATCGGGATCGCCGTGCTCGAAAAGGCTGCGGTGCCCGACCAGCACGCCGATTCCGAACGGCGCATACATCTTGTGCGCCGAGAAGACGGCGTAATCGAGATAATGCTCCGGATCGTCCGCCTTCATCTCCAGCGGGCGGTGCGGCGCGAGCTGGGCACCGTCAACCAGGATCACCGCCCCGTGGCGGTGCGTCTCGCGCGCGAAGAAATCGAGATCGTTGATATACCCGGTCACGTTCGACGCACCGGTGATCGCCACCACCTTCACCCGGTCGCCGAACTGCTCCAGCTTGGCCTGGAAATCTTCTTTCGAAATGGTGCCGTCGGCATTCAGCCCGACATGGACCACCGTCCCGACCCGGCGCCACGGCAGCTCGTTCGAGTGGTGCTCCATGAGCGTGGTCAGGACAATATCACTGTGCTGCAGCCCGAGCCGCCGCGCCAGCTTGTTGATCGCCTCGGTGGTGTTCTTGGTGAACAGCACGACCTGTTTGCTCAGATCGGCGCCGATGAATTCGGCGATGATGTCACGGGAGTGTTCGAACGCCCAACTCGCAAGTTGCGACTTGAAACCGGTCCCGCGGTGGACATTGGAATACCACTGGAGGAAATCGGTCAGCGATTCGACGATCGGCTTGAAGGTCGGGGTCGAGGCGGCATTGTCGAAATTGATATATCGCTGCGGACCGTGCAGGGTCGGCACGGTCGTATCATGGCCGATCAGAAGTTCGGGCAGGTCTTCGATTCGTACATCGTACTTCTTCTCGGTCGCAAGGTCGGGCGTCGCCATGGGAAGTTCTCCGGACACGGGGTCATTGATTTTGCGACAATATAGATCAAACTTCGTGGAAAAGAAAGGCGCGTGCGGAAAAAGCTCAGAGCTGCTTGATCACCGAGAGATAGCGGTCGGCCCAGAGTTCGCGACGGAGATGCTGGTCGATATGCCGATGGTACCCTACGCCGAGACGATCACCGTCGATCTGACCCGACATGAGCTGCA
>CAYPYM010000543.1:0-2837 GCA_964414435.1 uncultured Ignavibacteriales bacterium
GGTTGGAATACATCCGCGTGCGCAACGCCCGCTCCGGCAGCGCCTGCGCCGAGGAGGAGACCTTGACCGTGTCGAACGACGCCGTGACATTCATCTCGTCGAACGGGTAGGCGAGATTGACCCCCGGCAGTTGTCCCAACCGGTTGACCGCCGCCGGGTCGAGTACGCCGGCAGGAATCGAATCGGGCAGGTCATCGGTCTTCGCCGGGAGCGCCTGCATAGTCGTGAACAGACCGAGATTCTCATACTCGGCGGCGATTTTCTCCTGAATCCCGGCCCCGAACGAGACCATCGAGACAAACGCCCCGATTGCAATCACGACCCCGGAGATGGTCAGGGACGCCCGCAGTTTCATGCGGCGAAGATTACCAAAAGAGATTTCGAGAAGATCGCGGAGCGTCATTGTGCTTCTCCCGTGCCGCCAGGTTCGACGATGCGGCCGTAATCCATGTGGACGATTCGGTGGGCGGACCGCTCGGCCAGCGTCGTGTCGTGGGTGACCATGACGACGGTCAGGCCGGAGGCGTTTAATTCAGTCAGGAGCGACGATATCTGGAGCATATTTTCGCGGTCGAGGTTGCCGGTCGGTTCGTCGGCGAACAGCACCTCGGGGTTCTTGACCAGGGCCCGCGCCATGGCGACGCGTTGCTGTTCCCCGCCGGAGAGGTCGGCCGGACGGTGATCGAGGCGGTCGCTCAGGCCGAGACGGTCGAGCATCGCTTCGGCCCGACGCCGTCGTTCCCGCCGCGGCACGCCGTTGAAAAAGAGCGCCAGTTCGACATTGCGCAGGGCGGTATGATGGCTGATCAGATTGAACGATTGAAACACCATGCCGACCCGGTGCGCCCGGTAGGCGGAGAGCTCGCGGCGGGTAAGCGAATCGAGTGCAATATGGTCGACTTCGATCTTTCCCGAGGTGGGCGTATCGAGCCCGGCCAACAGGCTGAGAATAGTCGACTTGCCCGAGCCCGAGGCCCCCACGACAGCGACAAACTCACCGCGGCTGACGGTCAGATCGACCAGGTCGACCGCCTTGACCTCGTGCGGCCCCCGGCGATAGTAGCGGCAGAGCCGGCTGGTTTGAATGAACGTGTCTGTCATAGTCATTACGGCGATATACGAATCGGCGATGCAAAAGATTCGATCGCCCGCCGGACCGCCGGCGGGCCGAAGTAATGAAAATACGCTCGACAGCCGACTCTGTCAATGACAGGTCCGATCCCGGAATCAACGGGATTCTCAAGGTCCGCTCGACCAATCATTGACAGATACGACCATTCGGGTGTATCTTGATATTGCTGGGTGTTATGGACAAACGCATCTTCGTACTGCTCATCCTGGTGGCGTACGCAGGTATTGCGCGCGCAGATGTTGCTGTGAGAGTGCAGCGGGTGGAGTACGCCTTCCCCGGCGACCCGGTCAATGTCTCGATCAATCTCATCGACAGCCTCCACGAAATGGAAACGGGCGGGTTCGACCTGACGATCGTGCAGGACTCCAACCTTACCCTTACCGCCATCAATCCCGGTGCCTTCATCACCGGCTGCGCGTGGGAGTATTTCGGCTACCACCAGCTGAGCACGTATGAGTGGCAACTGACCGCTATCGCCGACGTGAACAACGGACCGGTTCATCCCGCTTGCTGGACCGATTCCTCGGCCGAGCTGGCCGTGCTCACCTTCACCACACCGCTTGATCTCGGCCTGATCGGGAAGTTCCTGACGGTCCGGTTCAAGTGGTACGACTGCGGCGATAATTCGTTCTCGTCGAAGCTGGGCGACCGGCTCTATATCTCCCGCGACGTTTATCATTTCGACGGCCAGTATGAATACCTGATCACGAAGGACACGACGTTTCCGTCCCTGTTCGGCGCGCCGAGCAGCTGCCTCCCGGGTGACACCGGCGCTCACCGGATCGACTTCTATAACGGCGGAATCGATTTCGCCAATCGCGACCTCACTCCGCCGGTGGCGATCTGTCCCGGCGACATCACCGCACCGGCGCCGCCCGGTCAATGCGGCGCGACGGTCAGGTGGCAGGCGAGTGTGACCGACAATCGCCCGGGCGCGACGGTTTCGTGCCAGCCGCCGTCCGGATCGTACTTCGGCGTGGGGACCACCACGGTGCGATGCATCGCGGTCGATGCCTCGGGCAATCGTGACACCTGCTGGTTCACGATCACCGTGACCGATATCGAGCCGCCCACTATCACCTGTCCGACCGACATCATAACGACAAGCGCTGCGGGGCAGTGCGGCACTGACGTAGCGTTCCAGGTTACCGCTGCCGACGCCTGCTCGGAGGTGAGCGTGACGACATCGGTCCCCTCCGGTTCGTTCTTCGTGATCGGCCCGACTCCGGTCACGGCGATTGCCACCGATGCCTACGGCAACGCCGACACCTGCACGTTTAATGTCACGGTGGAGGACAGCGAACCACCGCACGCGATCTGCCGAAACGACACGACGGTCGGCAACGACCCCGGCACTGCCGGCGCGGTAGTTTCGTACGGGGTCTTCGGCAGCGATAACTGCATCTACGTGAATGTCTCGAGCACACCGCCGTCGGGGACGGTCTTTTCCATCGGCACGACGCCGGTGCAGGTGGTCGCGCGCGACTGGTCGGGGATGACCGATACCTGCTCGTTCTCGGTAACGGTCGTCGACACCGAGGCGCCGGTACTGTCGGTGCCGGATCCGATTGAGATAGCGTGCGACCCGGACCAGTGTGGCGCGGTCGTTGATTATGAGATTACCGCCACCGACAACAACGGCGTGGCGGACCTGACGGTCACGCCGCCATCGGGCTCGTATTTCCCGATCGGCACGACCGGCGTT
>CAYPYM010000544.1:0-2836 GCA_964414435.1 uncultured Ignavibacteriales bacterium
CCCCCACTGGCGTGTCGAACCTCGGCGAGCAGCAGTTCGGAGGACCGACATGGATTTGTCCGCCACAAGATCAAACCCATTATGAATGGGATTGGGTTGAATGGACTCCCTCATAAGATAAATCTTTAAAAAATCCTTTCTCTTCTTGATTTAATGAAAAAGCAGGTGATTTATGCTTTAATTTTTGCAGCTCTTATTATAAGCATTGTTCTTGTTTTTGCTGGAAGATTTGATTTCAATAATGATGGTTCTACAAACATCGCCGACTTACAATCCCTTGCTTCACATTATCAGGGAAAAGCAGCATATAATTCTACATTTGATTTGAACAATAATGGGAAGATTGATCTTTTTGACCTTGTTGCAGAGGCGAAGAACGTTAATACAAGTTCGGGCGCACCCGGAAATTCTTCAGGTGCACCGATGCCACCTGCGGTAGGCTCTACAAATCTTCTTTATGACACTCGTGCGGGAGGGACCCAGGACATACAGGCTTCAACCGTTTTAACAATGGATGATGCTAAAAATGCTATGTGGCCTCTCCATAATATCTCAAGAAATGCCCCCTATTATGTATACCCTCTAGATTTTATAACTAACTTAAATGGCAACGGAATACATGCATACCGTCTTAACTGGAGATATCTTGGAGGATATAACGGCACTGCAGCTTCGTGTTATAACGGAAATGGTGAGCACGATCAATATATCGAGTACCAGCCATCTATTGTTTCTCAGCCCCTGTATATCCAATGGAAAGTGTGGAGAGGACGTACTGCTACTGGAGGTGGATGGGGGAACTCTACTATCGGATCATTCATCAATGCCTCCAAGCTCCTTATTATGTTTCGTTACGATCCTGGTGCTGGTGGAAGTATAAGTGATGGAAGGCTATATTTTGGATACAACGGTGTTGGCAGTGGCATGGCGGGAGGTATTGCGGGAGGCGATTATGCAGGATGGACACAAGGAAGAGGAACCTTGTCCGGCACAATCCACGGCTATCTTAACACTACCCCTATAGACTTGAATGATTATAACAATCAGGTTGTTACGTTTACTTTGTATTTTAAGCCTGAATCTTCTACAGATGCATATGATGGAATTTATACTGCATGGATAGATAACGTTCTTTTGTGGAATCTGACTGGTATGAGAACAACTCCTCATGGTTATGGTTGGACTCAGCTAGGAGGCCCCACATGGATTTGCCCTCCTCAAGACCAGACCCAGTATATGTGGGACTTTGTCGAATGGACTCCCAATTCTTAATTAAAATTCAAAAATTATCAAAAAATAAAAATAAAAAATTAAAGGGGTTAGTAATAACTTTCCCCAAATTCGTCTGCTTTTTCAGGTTTCTTTCCAACCAATACGAACAATACAACCAGCAAAACCACGAAGATTATTGCCAAGATGATTGTAAGTACGGCGATTGGGCTTGTAGTAGAGCTTGTCTGTGTTGCGCCAGTCGTGCTGAAATTTACTGTTCCAGCAAGTGTGCCGTCAGATGCGAATGCGTCGACAGTGTATGTCTGGGCTCCGGACACGCTTGATGCAGGATCAACTGTAACTGTTCTGCTGGAACCAGCAGGAACAGCAACAAGGTTATCGCTCATCGTCAAGCCGAAAGTGTTTGCTGCGTCAGGAACGAGTCTGTAAACCTGCACCTGGTTTGTCGGATTGACAATAAGGAGCTGATTTCCGGACACAATGAAGTTTCCTGATGAGTACGCGTTCTGAATAGCAACCTGGACAGTTCCGCTTGTTACAGTGTCTCCGTTCTGGACTTTTACGTCAAGTTCGTAAACACCGGCCTTAACATTGTATGGAAGCTGGATGTAAAGTCTTCCGTTCAAAGTATCCTGGTTGTTTTCGTTGCACTTTCGTGTAATGTTAACACCATAGTTCTGAACAGAGTTTGCATCTTTGTTGCATTCCAAAGCAACAATGTCTCCAAGGTAAGCTGTTTGTCCGAGTCCAAGAGCAGGAATGCTTGCAGTCACATAGACATCATTAAGGTTGTTGTATCCCTGGTTCTTTATGACAATATCAACCGGGAAATTGTCTCCGGCCTTTATTATCTGAGGCACGTTCACGGACATTATGTTCGCGTCGTATGCCTGTCTCTGAACTCTCAAATCGTAGCTTGTCTGCGTCTTGTAACCGTTGGCGCCTTTTATTTCAACGTCAAGGGTCGTGTAGTCGCTAAGCACGTCTTTAAGGTCAGATGGAACCGTAACCTGGAGTGTCTTTGTGTAAGTCTGTCCCTGTTCAACATCGAAAGGAACTGTCTGAACCACAGAATCGCCTTTGTTGCCTTCAATCGTCACTTTTACCGTAACATCAGATGTGTTAACGAGTGATGCGAAGTCAACTCTGACATTAACATTGTCGCCAGCAACAATCGCAGGATTGTTGTTAACATTAACCTGATCAACCTGGACCGTGCTTATCGTTCCAAGCTGAGAAGTTGAAGCAACAGCGCTTACTGTAGCAATCAGAGCAAAAACGCTTACAAACACCAAAAAAGAAACCGTAAGTTTCTTTGTGTTCATCTTATTCATTTTAATTTAGTTGTTCAGGAGCTAGGCCCCCGATTTGGTATCTTTAACTATGGTAACCGCTTTATAAAGTTTATGGTGATGTTGTAACTTAATAATTACAGTAGTACTGGGTGTGAGGAACAGAAGGTAACGCAATGAAAGAATATTTTGTCGTCGATAAAAACTTCATTCTAAAAACTCATCAACTCCAACTTCGTGTCTGTTGTTGTGAAATTCTTTGCCATAAGAACCTTTGCGCCGGCCTCTTCTGCAGCCTTAACCATTCCGCC
>CAYPYM010000545.1:0-2805 GCA_964414435.1 uncultured Ignavibacteriales bacterium
CGACAGCCACCTTGGCAAGGTGGTGCTCTACCAACTGAGCTATTCCCGCTTTCTCAAAGCGCCCCTATATTAACACCCCCCTCAAATTTTGTCAACTGCTTTTGAGTACAAAAACTCACCGGGAACGGACCTGACTGGACTTCGCCAGCCGCTCGACGATCCCCCGGGCCCGGTCGTAGTACCACGGCACGAGTTTCTTGATCCACCGGGCGTGGATCTCGGCCTTGGCGGTGTTCCCCTCCATCAGCGCATAGAGCCAGAGATACTGGTGCGCCTCGAATATCGTCGAGTCGGTTGCGATCAGATGATTGAAAATCGGCTCGGCGATATCGTGCTGCTGCCGCATCATGTGAGTAAACGCCTTGGAATAAACAAGATATGGATAGTACGGCGGTTTCGACACCGACAGCGCCCGATCGAAGTGCTTCTGCGCCTCCACCCACCTCCCCGCCGTCATGTCCTCCAGCCCAATCTTGTACTCGTCGACAAACTCCAGCGGCATGACCGGCTTCAGTTCTCCGGTTATCGGCCGCACCCGGTGAAACGCCGGGTTGAGCGTTCCGTTGTGATCGTCCTCGCTCATCCGAAGCACCCAGGCCACCGCGCGATAGTCATCGAGGAACTGCCGGTACAGCATGAGGGTCTTCTCGGCCGGCGCCGACGGCTTGTAACCGGTCGAAAAGATGATGTAGTCGGGGGCGCGCTCGAGCAGATACTTCGAATTGTGCGCCCGTTCCTTCCACGTCGTCGCCATCCCCGGTATCGGCGCCTCGGGATGACGGGCGATCGTTGAATCGGTCAGCCCCAGCATATCGATCACGTCGTGGCCCAACAGACCGTAGCCGAGCCGCCCGATCGTTGTCACTGCAATCGAGAAATCGGTGGAGTCGGACGCCTTCATCTGATCGGCAAGATCGCCCATCGTACCGGTGAACGCCTTCTCGCGCCGATTGTAAGTCTCGACAAAACTCTTCGGCAGCACGTAGGTGAGCGCGAGCAGCGGCACGGCCGCGATGACCAATACCATCACCCTGGTTTTGTGTGCAAGCTTCGCAACCACCAGACGGACGGACAACGCCGTCATCACCGCACCGCCCGCAAACAGCGGCAGAAAGAACCGGTGGACCTTGAGCACGTCGCCGCCGACCAGCGCGATATAGGCGATGTACAGCACGACAAAAAGCCAGACCGCGCGGGCGGCAACCGACAGTCTCTTGAAAAAGACCAGCGGAATCACCAGCCCCGCTCCGTAGAACCCATAGTGCGCAAAGTATCGGCCGGCATACTCGAGCCCCGACCTGAGCTGCTCGATATCCCACCCGGTCTTGGCGTAGAACGGATTGGGCAGGATCGAACCGTAGTACATGACCTTGAAGACGACATACGGCAGCGACAGGATGAACGCGATCACCCCGCAGCCGAGTGAGAACTTCGGAAGTCCCCGCCGTTCCACTGCCTCCAGCACCAGCAGCAGAAACGCCACCAGGGCGCCCTCGGGCCGGAGCCAGACCGCCATGACGAGGCCGAACACGAGCCACCGGCTGCGCCGCAAGAACCAGTAGAGCGACACCGTCGCGGCGAGTGCAAACGCCGCCGTCTCCAGCCCGGCCGGCGACCAGTAGGCGAGTGACATATTCGCCGCGACCAGATAAGCGGCGAGCACGGCCGGCAGGTTGTCCTTCTCCCCCGTCACCTCCCGGCCGATGAGATATGTCATGACGATCACCCCGGCGCCGCAGAGAAGACCCAAGATCCGCGAGAGAGATATATAATCGAGACCCAGCGCCCCGAACATCGCCGTGACGATCACCCAGCCGAAATTGGTGAACCCCTCGACCCGCTCTCCAATGTTGTACACCAGCCCGTGACCGCCCAGGAAATTGGCGACATAGCGGTAAGAAATGTAGGCGTCGTCCTGGATAAATCGAAGGTGATAGGCCAGCAGACCGTAGATTACGAGCGCCGGGATAAGCCAGAGCGCGTGAGTGTATATGCTGTCATTGTTCTTCATGTCGGACTCTTCTGGTAGTACGGATCGATCTTCTTGCGGTTTGCCGCCCGTTCCTGGATTATCCATCGGTCGCAGCGGGGTCTTCTCTCAGGGAGTCGCCCGCTACGAACCTCCGGCCATAGTCTGTTGAAGTCTCTGAAGGAGGTTTGCCTGTCCCTGGCTCTGTACCAGCCGGGAGGCGTTATACAGATGCTGCCGGGCCGCGTTGAACTGCTTGAGCTGATAGAGCGATTCCGCGAGATAATATTCCGCCTGGAAATTCGGTCGCTCCGTCCGGAGATAGCGTTCGAGCAGTTCGACACTGCGGGTATAGTTGCCGGTCTGGTGCTGGTACGTCCCGTAGTTGAGAAGCACATCGGCGTTGGTGCTGTCGAGCCGGAAGCCCCGCTCGAGATCGGCGCCGCCGCGCTGGGCCTCTCCCAGCCGCATGAACATGACCCCGGCGTTCATCATGCCCAGCCCGTTGTTTGCGAACAGCCGTTCCATCTGTTCCGCAGCCGCCCGCTGGTCCTCCGCCGTGCCGTACCGCCCGAGCAGATCGAGCCGCCTGAGCTGGAGGTTCAGGTCGGTGCTGTCCGTACGCAGGCCAAGCGACAGATAGGTCCAGGCCTGCTTTGGCTCGCTGCGGTCGGAATACAGTCCGGCGAGTGCGTTGAGAATGTACAGCGAATCACTGTGGGTGTACGGCGGTTCCTGCCAGGCTTTCAGGGCGTACTCCAGGCGGTGGTCCGGCAATTCGGGATGCATCTGGTAAAACGTGAACAGCGTCTTGTACTCTTTGAACAGGTTCTTGT
>CAYPYM010000546.1:0-2801 GCA_964414435.1 uncultured Ignavibacteriales bacterium
TGGTTGTCCATCCAGGCCGTGAACGGCGACAACAACCCGAACGACATCCAGTGGTGGTGCAGATTCCAGTAAAGCACCGGCGAGAACAGCACCAGCGCAATCAGCACCGCCACATACGGCTGCGGCCGGCGGAACCATTGCCGCGACGGCTTATCTAAAATGACGAACAGCAGTGCCGCCGGCACGATCAAACCGACCGTGTATTTCGAAAGCAGCCCCAGCCCGAGACAGACCCCCACCCCGTACCAGGCGTTCTGACGGTTACCGAGCGTCGCCCGCTCGAGAAAATAGAGACACCCCGCCCAGAACACATAGAGCGGCGCGTCGGGCGTCATGAGAAATCCGACCGAAAGATAAATGGGAAGGACACTCAGCAGCAGGACCATTACCTTGCCGACTTCCCTCCCGACCGTGTTCTGTGCGAATCGGAACATAAACCAGGCGAACGCAAACCAGCCGAGAAAGGCCGGCAGCCGCACCGCGAACTGGCTCTTGCCGAGCGCCGCCTGCGAAAGCGCGATGAGCCACGCCACCATCGGCGGGTGGTCAAGATAGCCGATATCGAGGTGCCTTGCGTAATTCCAGTAATAGGCTTCTTCCGGGAGTAGATTCAGGAGAGGCAGAAAGACAAGCCGTACCAGGATGCCGAGGCCGACGATCAGCCAGAGTTTGTCGAGTCTGAAACGTTCCGTCATACGTGTTCCGAACCGGGGACTGTCAGTGTAACACTCCCGGTCCCCCGATGTTGCCTCTCGGGGACTGATTTTGGACATTTTCGGCCGGCTGTTGGCGGTGACCGTGCTTCCTGGACTCCCGTTTGAACGGGAATGACATCGACCGGTGGCCCACCATTTGTGGTGGGGTCATCTGTCGCTTGGGATCTAAGTCCAACCTTTCACTGGCGCCAGAGAAAGACACACGCAGTGTGTTACAAATTCTCCTTCACCCAGTTCTCCAGACCGCCGGTCAGCACCAGCTCCTGCGCCGCCGCGCCGACCGCCGCGATCTCGTACTCCTTCTCGCCGGCCCGCACCACGGCGTTTGGAAAGTCAACCGTCGCCTCGATCCCGGTCACAACCGTCAGCTTCTCGTCGCCGAACTTCGCCTTGAGGTCATCGACCAGTTCCGGCGCCTCGATCGTCAGAAACCCGTTGTTGAGGGCGTTGCGTTTGTATGTTTCCGAAAACGACCCGGCGATCACCAGTGCGATTCCGCGATACTTGAGCGCCGTCGCGGCCTGCTCGCGCGACGACCCCGTCCCGAAATTGTACCCGCCGACCACGATATTTCCCGGCGCCACCTTGTTGCGGAACTCCGGATCGTAATTCTCCATCACCACCCCGGCCTGCTGCTCCGGCGTGAAATCATCGATATAGGTGTACTTGCCGGGATAGATGCCGTCGGTGTTGAGATTGTCCTGATGGCAGAAGATCAGCATGCCGGTGATCTCGGTCGGGAAACCTTCGATCACCTTCACCGCCTTTTTCTCGCCCTCGGCCTTCTTCTTGTTAATGACGACCTCGCCGATCGTCGCCGAGGTCATCACCTCTTCCGGCCCGGTGATATAGCCGGCCACCGCCGAGGCCGCCACGACTGTCGGCGATGCCAGGTACGCCTCGGCGCTGCGCGACCCCATCCGCCCCTTGAAATTGCGGTTGGTGGCCGAGATGCCGATCTCGCCGTCGCCCAGCAGCCCTTTGCCCAGCCCGATACACGGCCCGCATCCGGCCGGAAGCGGGATCGCCCCCGCCTCGAGCAGCGCCTGCCAGTCGCCCCGCTTTTCGCTTTCGGCCTGAACTTCGTTCGAGGCCGGTGCGATATAGAACTCGACCCCCTCGGCGACATGCTTACCCTTCACGACCGCCGCCGCCGCGGCGAGATCGCCCACCCGGCTGTTCACGCACGAGACGAGATACGCCTTCTGTATCTTCACCTTCTTCTGACTCATCTCGTGCACCGAGGTCATCGTCTTGACATGGTTCGGCCCCGACACATGAGGCGACACCGAACTCAGGTCGAGCCGAAGGTCCTTGGCGTAGAAGGCCTCCTTGTCAGCCTTGAGCATCCGCGCTTCCAGATCCTCGATCCGTTTGCCGGTGAGTCGCGGATGGCCGCCCTTGCCGTCGGCGTCCGACGGCACCCCGGCCAGGCCGCGCGCCTTGACGAACTCGGCCCGCTTTCGCAGCCAGTCGATCGTGATCCCGTCGATCGGGAACAGCCCCACCAGCGCCCCCCATTCGGTCGTCATATTGGCGATCGTCAGCCGTTCATCGAGCGAGAGCGTCGCGACTCCCTCGCCGACAAACTCGACCGCATGGTTAAGGACCTCGTCGTTGTTGAAAAAGCCGCAGAGCGTGACAATGACATCCTTGCCCGTGACACCGTAGGGGAGACGGCCGTACAGTTCGCACCGCGCCACCGGCGGCACCTGCCACCAGGTTCGCCCGGTCGCCCAGATCGCGGCCGCGTCGGTGCGCACGATCGGCGTACCGAGACAGCCGAGCCCGCCGTACATGTTCGAGTGCGAGTCCGACGCCACCACCATCGTCCCCGGCCAGGCGTAGCCTTCTTCGCACATGATCTGATGGCCGATCCCGCGGCCGGCGGGGTAGAAGTCGAGCCCGTGATGGGCCGCGAAGTTGGCGATTTTCTTGTACTTGGTGATATTCGCTTCCGATGTATCCTGCACGTTGTGGTCGAGCGTGAACACGACCTGGCGCGGGTTGGCGACTCTGGCGGCGCCGATCGCGTTGAACTTCGGAATCACCGCGCCCGAGTTGTCGTGGGTCATCACATACGCC
>CAYPYM010000547.1:0-2151 GCA_964414435.1 uncultured Ignavibacteriales bacterium
CGACAGGCATCTTGAGAAGCTGCGGCGGGGTCCACTTGGCGACCAGGTCGACTTCGTTAGCGTGTGCTCTCCCAACCATCTTCACGATGCGCATATCAGGCTTGCCCTCCGTGTCGGTGCCAATGCCATCTGTGAGAAGCCGCTAGTTCTGAATCCCTGGAACCTGGATGTTCTCAGTGATCTCGAGCAGGAATACGATCGACGAGTGTTCAATATCCTGCAACTTCGAGTACATCCGAAACTGATTGAACTCCGTGCGCGCTTGAGGCAAGAACGAGGCCGGCGACACCAAGTCCACCTCACCTACGTCACATCTCGGGGCAGATGGTACCAATACTCATGGAAGGGCGACGTAAAGAAGTCCGGAGGTGTGGCCACGAACATAGGGATACACTTCTTCGACTTGCTGATCTGGCTATTTGGTGCTGTTCAGTCGAGTTCAGTATCCGTCCATGACGCGGTCCGAATCGGCGGAGAGTTGGAGCTCAGAGATGCCGACGTGCGATGGTTCTTATCGATTGACTCGGCAGATTTGCCAGACGAAGTGTGTGGTGTCCAACCGACATACCGGTCTATCACGGTTGACGGCGAAGAGGTGGAGTTCAGTAGTGGATTCCGAGACCTTCACACCGCCGTGTACGAACGAACCCTGAGTGGCCATGGCTTCTCGATTGAAGACGCGCGGCCGTCGATTGAGTTGGTCTACTCCCTTCGCACAAGCCGACCGGCACCTCAATAGGTGGGCCGTCATCGGTCCGGGGTGATGTGCACAGGGTCGGTGATAATCAGCGATTGTCTCAAGAGCCAGGCACATGCAGGAGGTGATTGTTCTTGGACAGGGTCAAAGAGCTTCCGGGCGTCTTCGTCCATGAATCGAGCTATGTCGATGAGGGCGCGAAAGTGGGTAGGGGAACGAAGATCTGGCACTTCTGCCATGTCCAGGCAGGGTCTTCGATCGGAGAGAAGTGCAGTCTCGGACAAAATGTAAATGTCGGCAACGACGTGGTGATCGGGAACAACGTCAAGATCCAGAACAACGTGTCCGTCTACACGGGGACGGAGATTGAGGACGACGTGTTCCTGGGTCCAAGTTGCGTGCTTACGAATGTGACCAACCCGCGTTCCCAGGTGAACCGGCACAGCCTTTACGAGCGCACGCTCTTCCGCCGCGGGGTGACGGTGGGTGCCAACGCGACCATCGTTTGCGGCATCACGCTGGGCCGCTACTCGTTCATTGCGGCCGGCAGCGTCGTGGTCAAGGATGTGCCGGACTACGCCCTGGTCATGGGCAACCCGGCGCGGCAGCACGGCTGGATGAGCCGCCACGGGCACCGCCTGGACAGCCCGGATGCCGAGGGCGTCATGACCTGTCCGGAGTCGGGACTGCGGTACAGGGTTGTCAACGGGGTGCTGCAATGCCTGGACCTGGACGAGGAAGCTCCGTTGGAGCCGGAAATGGCTGTTGGAAGAGCGACGTATGACGAACTGAAATCGGCCGATAGCTGAATGGCGCTACGCAGGCGCATCGTCAGCACCCGGGCGGGCGAGGTGCCGGCCCTGGCAGGTGAAGGAACACCCTCCTCAAGGGCAGGGATCCAGTTCCTGACTCGAAGTGTCGCGGTTCTCCTGGGTGGGACCGCGCTGAGCCAGGCAGCAAGCCTGATCGCTTTCCCGGTTCTGGGCCGACTCTACACACCCGTCGATTTCGGGTTGCTTGGCGTCTTTTCCTCGACGGTTTCCATGATCGGGGCGTTCGCTACGCTGGCGTACAAGTTCGCCATCCCACTTCCCCGCTCCGAGCGGGTTGCGGGAAACCTGACTGGCCTCTCCATCCTCTTGACCATCCTGATTGCGGCCCTGATATCCGTGGCCGTCTTGTTCCTTGGACACGACTACGCCCGGTGGGTCGGGACTCCGGCACTTGCACCATATCTCTGGCTCGCGCCTGTGGGCGTGCTGGGATTCGGGGTGTACCAGAGTCTTTCCTTCTGGGCAACCCGAAGACGACATTTCTCCGCACTCAGTTACACGCGGGCCGCCCAATCCGTGGCTCAGAATGGCATCCAGGTCGGTGCTGGATTGGGCGGATTCGGGCCGGTCGGACTGATTTCGGGATTCGTGGTGAGCCAGTTCGTGGGCATTGGAACACTG
>CAYPYM010000547.1:2161-2786 GCA_964414435.1 uncultured Ignavibacteriales bacterium
AAACGGTGGCCGGCCACTGCCTATGCCTACCGGAAATTCCCGTTGTATACGGTTTGGGGTTCGTTGATCAACGTTGTCGGGGTGCAAATCCCCGTCATCTTGATGGCAACCTGGTTCTCCTCGGGCACCGCCGGTGTCTTCACTCTGACCATGCGGGCACTGGGCTTCCCGGTGACCTTGCTGGGGCAGGCTGCCGGAAGGGTATACTATCCGACCATTGCGCAACTCGAGGGTGACGCCGCGACGGCGCAGAAGGTCGTGCAGCGGTTCACTGTCTTCCTGCTGACGTCGTCGATCGCTGTCTTTGCGATCTTGCTTACGCAGGGCCCTGCACTTTTTTCACTGGTTTTCGGCAGCGACTGGGCAGAGGCCGGCGTCTATTCCCGGTATCTCGCCATCTGGTTCGTCTTTTCATCGGTCTCGTCCCCGTTGAGCACGACCCCGCTGGTCAAGGGCCGACAGAGAACCGCTATGTGGCTGACGGTCTATGAAACCGGTCTACGGATCGCCGCGATCGGGACCGGTGCACTGGTGGGATCGCCGCGGCTTTCGGTTCTGTTGTACGCGACAGTCGGAGTCGTGATCTCTTCAGTATATGTGGGCTGGACGGTGAGATTGACGGGAA
>CAYPYM010000548.1:0-2785 GCA_964414435.1 uncultured Ignavibacteriales bacterium
GCGGAAATACCAGGTGCTGAAGCGGTCGATCCACTTGTTTTCCGCGCGCTTCCGCAGCGGGTACAACAGGAGCATCGACAGGATGCCGACAACGGCATACCAGAGCACGAGTTGCGACACCCATCCCTTGGGCCAGTTCCACTCGACAACGATCTTGGCTTCGTATGCTATCAGAATGACAAAGTAGAGCCCGACCAGCGGCAGGAGGATGAACTGGGCGAGGACTTTCAGCCCCTTCGGATATTCGCCGGCCCCCTGAAGTTGATGGAGCGGCCCCGGAATACCGCCCAGAAAGACCCACGTCTGGAAGATGCCGGCGATACAAACAAAGAGCTGGAAATATCGCTGGTAGGGGACCTCGAGACCGAACAGGTGGTCGGCTGCGGCGAGTGCGATCGCCAGCCCGACATACAGCACCCCGGAGAAGACTCCGGCGAACAGAAAGCGCAGGAAAAGCGCCTTGTTGTATTGCCAGAAGGTATCGACCTCGTCTTTACGCAGGAACGGCAGGAACGCCGCGAGGAAATGCAATCCGGCGAACAGGACCCAGAAGCGAAGGCCGGCCGCTTCCACGTCCGGAACGTTCGACGGCAGCGACCAATAATAGACCAGCACGAACAGAACGCCGAGCGCATGCAGCATCCACCAGCCGGTCTTGCCGTAGCGCCGCCGTTCGGCGAGCGCCACCAGAGTCGTGAACAGCGGCAGACCCATCGCCGCGGCCATAACCACCGGCAGCACGTACCGCACATTTGGCCCGATCGGATCATCGACCGCAATCACAGCGGCCACGGTGCCAACAAGGGCGCTGATCAGGGTGAAGGGAAATCGGAGAAATGTCTCGAACGCGCGCGTGCGTATCTGTTCATACGATGGGAATCGTCCAAGCAGTGCCATAAAAAACCCCCGCTGAAAGAGTTGCCCGCGCGAAGACTCACCGGAATATCCGGGAAGAGTTCGGCGGAGTGGCATTTCAGCATAGAGCGGCCGATTGGAGCGACCAACTAAAAAAACGAATCGCCCGAGACGCAGGCGCGTGGCACTTTGATGAAGGGTAACGTTGCGGAAAGAAGCGGGCGATAACCGCTATCGGTCGATGTGGTACTTCACTTCCTGGGCGTTGAGAAAGGTCTCGGCGTCCGGGCCGTGAAGCATCGCCATAGTGGAGAGGAAACCGGCTTCGATGCAGAAATCGGCGATCACCGTCACCGAGCGCGGCGCGCCTTCGACCGGCCAGCCGGTGGTTGGATCGAGAATATGGCCGAGCCGTTTGCCGTTGTAGGTGCAGAAACGACGGGCATCGCCGCTGGTGGCAATTGCCCCATTGGATAATTCGATCTCACCGAGCGCCCGGTGTTCCTCGGAAGGGTCTTCGATCCCGACCAGCCACGGTTGCGCATCGCCCTCCGGTGCGACAGATCTTATGTCGCCGCCGAAATTCACCATGATCGGACGCGGCAGTTCAGAGAGCAGCATATCGGCGACGCGGTCAACCGCGTACTCCTTCCCGATTCCGCCGAGATCGATCTCCATACCCGGCGCCAGCGTGATGCCGATCAGGTCGAACTCGACCTTCTTCCAGCCGACTTTCCGGCGCAGCGAGTCGATCAAGGTCTGATCCGGTGCGGCCTCGCCGCCCTTGAAGGTCCAGGCGCGACGGAGGATGCCCGAGGTGATATCGAACATACCGTCGCTGAGCTCGAAGCACTGCCCGGCGTAGTGAAGCAGCTGGGCCGTCTCTTCGTCGACCTCGACCCGCCTCCCGTCGCTGTTGTTGATCTCGTAGATGATATTGTCGTCGCGGTAGCGGCTGAATTTCTTTTCGATCCGCATCGTCTCGGAAAAAGCGAGCGAAGCCAATTGCTCGGCTTCGCTCTCGGAAACGTCACGGATGAGAATCTCGCACGGGCTGGCCATGGCCGTGAACGACACCTGCCGGTAGCCGTCCATCGCAGTCACGCCGTACGATTCAACCGTTCTAGAAACCATGACTGTAGCCCACCCGGAACATAAAGACATCCAGTTTCGGGAAGAGATCGTAGTTTTTCAGTACGCCGATCGAGTCGGGCGGCCCGCGTCTGCCCTTCTGAGTATAGTACTCGGCCGAGAAGCTCAGTCGGCCGCCCTGCACGACCGGGAACGAATAGGTCAGCCCGCCGGTGTAGCCGTCGAACTCGGCCAGGCGGCTGTCGGCTGACGCATACTGCGGCAGGGTCGCGCCGTTCACAAGATAATAGTAATGGAAATCGGCTGCCGTCTGATGATACCAGCGGAAGTGTGGCTCGATCGCGTGCCCGCCGGGGAGCTTCTGGCGATAGAGAACATCAACCGTGTTCGAGTTGATACCCCAGTCATCCCAGTAGTATCGATAGGCGAGATCGATTGTGTTCCCGGCGATATACCGCCGGATTTCACCGAACACCGCCTGCTTGGTCCGGCTGCCCGGCCGCTTTTCATAGAGATACTCGACCGGTTCGCCGGCGCTGGGGCCGTCCGGCTGGACGACACTCAGCAATTTGTAAGGATCGTTGAGATACCCCGACGAACGATCGTACGAATAGTTCTCGCGCATGACGGTGCGGCGGTCGAGCACCTGGCTGCCGCCGACAACGAGATCGATCACGTTCTTGCCTTCGCCCGGGCCGCCGTGCCCGCCTTCGCTCTCGCCCTCTCCCTCACCGATGCCGCCACTCGACGGCGCCGGCATGGCCGACATAGCGACCGGCGCGCCGCCGATCGGTCGGACGATATCGTGCTCGAGCGACAGGGCCACCCCCAGCGTGGT
>CAYPYM010000549.1:0-2780 GCA_964414435.1 uncultured Ignavibacteriales bacterium
CACATCTTCCTACAAGATACATTGCGCCCGAAACCAGACTGAGTGTCAGAATCCAGACGCAGTACCGGTGAATGGTGAACCCGGGCCCGGTGAAGTGCTTCCGATGTTCACCGAGCCGGATGATCGCGAACGGATTCCGCCGGCGAATCGACGGGAAGTCTGCGGTGCGGTAGCGTCCGGCGTAGAATATCAATCCAAGCCCGGCAAGCGCGCCAAGTATCTGGAAATAGCCCAGGAGTGTCATATCACTCCACCGTTTCTCATATCGATTCGATTGAATGTACTCGTGTTATCTCAGGCCTCCTATAATGTATGGACTGGTCCTCCGTTCGATCAAGCGAAATCGGCCGTTGCCCGCAAGCCGGCTGCCTGAATCCGGGCTGGTGGTGGTCTTCCCCCCGGCCGGCGAGGCGGACGGTCGCCCGATGACCGTCGCCCGCCGCCGGGAGCCGTTGCACCAACAAGAGGAATGAGTCGGGACGGCTCGCACCGCCCCATCGGCACGGACAGTTCTCTCCTCTGGCCCGCATCGATATTTTCCGAGCGCCCGATAGGCGGGCAGGGCCGACTTGCTGCGTCGGAAGCCGGCGCCTGCCGCCGCTCGGACCATACGCGCATACTATCAGGGAGGTGACACTCTCCTTTTCGCATGCACCGAATTACATATCAACATCCGTGCCGACTGCGATCGGCGGCGGAAGAATCACAGCAACGCGAAGTTGAACAGTATCTTATCGCCACGACGCAATTTGTGGAAATCGCGTGCGATACCCTGAACCGTACGGGGCGACGCACGGGGCGGCGCAGGCGGCGGAGCCGCTCCTGCACCCTGTTGGGGCGGGCCAGGTTAGCCACGCGTAGGTGCGCCGGGGCGGGGCGACGCACGCGCGACGCAGCGACGCAGGGAGAATCGATTGGTGTTAGTCGGGAAAGGGGTTGGCCCTCGGGTGGGGCCGCAGATCAGGGCGTGTCCTGCCTCAGTTGGGCTGGGGACAATCGATGTCGAGCCGCTGCATGCGGCGGCGAATGGTGCTTTCGCTCACGCCGAGACGGCGGGCGGTTTCGCGGCGGTTCCAGTTGGTTTCTTCGAGGAGAGCGAGGAGTTCGTCGCGGGCGGCGGTGGCGTCCAGCGCGGCTTCATCCATTTCGGCGGCGACCTGCGCCTCGCCCGTCATCGCGGCAGCGTCGCCCGCGTGCGCAAGACAAAGGCGGCGGATCTCGGCTTTCAGTTCGCGCACGTTGCCCGGCCAGGCGCGACGCGACAGCGCGGTGATGAGCTGCTCGACCTCGCGCGCGTTACCGTTGATCCTGATCGGCGGTTCGGCGGTGCCGAGGAAATGCTCGACCAGCGGGCCGATATCCTCGCTCCGGTCGCGCAGCGGCGGCAGCGCGATAGGGATCTCGCTGAGGCGGTGGTAGAGGTCGGGGCGGAAGCGGTTCTCGCGCATGGCGGTCGCGAGATCGTGATTGGTGGCGGCGATCAAACGAAACGATATCGTCCGCCGGTTGTTTTCGCCGAGCCGTCGCACCCGCCGCGTCTCGAGCACCTCGAGCAGTTTCGCCTGGAATTCCGGGGTGGCGTCGGCGATCTCGTTCAGGTAGAGCGTTCCCTCGTGGGCCTGCTCGATCAGGCCGATTCGCTCGCCGGCGGCGCCGGTGAACGCGCCCCGGGCGTGGCCAAACAGTTCGGCCTCGATCATGTCGTTGGGGATCGCGGCGGCGTTGACCGGGACAAACTCGCCGGTGCGGCCGCTGTGATAGTGGATGAAGCGGGCGAAAAGGTCCTTGCCCGTGCCGGTTTCGCCGGTGAGGAGAACATTCATGCTCGACTGGGCGACATGTTCGGCGAGATCGACAACCCGCCGGAACTTGTCGGAGCGAAAGATGACCGCGGGGAGTTCGGTGTCATCGGTGGGGGGACGGCGCTTTCGGATCGGATCGGCCCGCAGTGACTGGTCGACTTTTTCGACATAGTGCCGGACATTCTCGGATTCGAAATACTCACGGGCGAGGTAAAGCAGCGCGGTGCGCTCGCCATCGTGGTAGAGGCCCGATGTTGCCGCGAGAAAGCGCGTGACGGCGAGTTCGTAGCGCGACCCGATCAGGTTGAGCAGGTCGATCGCTTTTTCGAACCACTCTTTCGCTTTCTCGGAGCGGCCGCGGTGGGTCTCGATCCGGGCGAAGATGCGCCAGCAGGCGGCGATTTCGATTCGTTCGTTAATCTGCTCGGCGACCGCGAGTCCCTCGACGGTGAATTGTTCGGCGAGGTCCCATTGTTCGGTGGCGACGTAAAGGTCGCCGAAGAGGCGTTTGATCTGCGAGACGAGGGCCGATTCGGGAGCGATTTCGAGGGAGATGTCGAGACCGGCGCGGAGGGCCTTTTCGGCGGCGCCGTACTGGCGGTCAAGTATTTCGATGAGGCCGAGGTTTTCGTAGTAGATGGCTTTTTCGCGGATGTATGTATCGAGGTACGGGACGGCTTTGGCGATGGTGGCTCGGGCGGTGGCGATGTCGCCGAGGAGGGCGTGGGGAAGCGCGGACATGGTGAAGTATATCAGCTGATCCACGGCCCCCTGCCTCGCAAGGCACTGTTCGATCTTGGCGTACCGTTCCCCGGAGCTTCGCAGGCGACCAGCGGACATTTCTATATAGGCAAGATTCTGAGACACCATCAACGCGCTGAGTTCGTCATCCTCACACTCATAGAGGCGAATGGACTCAGAAAGGTTATCAGTGGCACTACGGATGTTGCCGGTTTGAAACTGAACTTGAGCTAGTCG